>JABUTP010000034.1:0-9387 GCA_021443625.1 Bacteroidales bacterium
ATAACGTGGTGCGGACCGAGGAATGGTTCCGTGAACATCTGCCACAGATTGAACCCTGGCGTCCCGAAGCATCTTTTCTGATATGGCTCGACTGCCGCAAACTGGGCCTCGACCACGGCGAACTCGTTTCGCTGTTTACCGACAAGGCCCGTCTGGCGCTGAATGACGGCGAAATGTTCGGCCCGGGAGGCGAAGGTTTTATGCGGCTCAACATCGGGGAACCGTGGAAAATGCTGCACGAAGCCCTCACCCGGCTTGAATCAGCGGTAAGGGGACTGCCGTCAAAAGCACTTTGATTTAACAGGGTTTATTTGTCCAGAATTTCGTATTTGGAGTACCTGCTCTTGTATTCCGGAACCAAAGCCTTCATCGCCTTGACGATTTCCATATCGTTGTAGGTACGGGCGAGTTCCACAATGTTGTCAACTGCGGCGGAAACCTGCCCGTAGTCAAGTTCGCGGACTTTGGCTATCAGAATCTTGTCGTGGAAAGATGTCCTGGTATTCTCTTCGCCCGCCAGAACCTCCTCGTACAACTTTTCCCCTTCACGCAGACCGGTATATTTTATCTTGACATTATCTGCACCGCTGAGATTTATCATACGCTTGGCAAGGTCGGCGATTTTCACCGGTTTGCCCATATCAAAAACGAAGATTTCCCCGCCCTTGCCATATACGCTCGCCACCAGAACCAGTTTGCATGCTTCGGGAATGAGCATGAAGTAGCGTACTATCTGGGGATGGGTCACGGTGACGGGGCCACCCTGACGTATCTGTTCCCGGAAGATGTGTATAACCGACCCGTTGGAACCGAGCACATTTCCGAAACGGGTTGTTATGAAGCGGGTTTCACCCCTGACTACACCCTCGGCAACGGCCTTGTTGAGACTCTGCACGTACATTTCGCAGATACGCTTGCTGCACCCCATGACGTTGGTGGGATTGACAGCCTTGTCGGTGGATACCATCACAAACTTCTTCACCCCATACTTCACCGCCAGATCCGCAATGATTTTGGTCCCCAACACATTGTTGAAGATGCTTTCGCCGGGGTTGTCCTCCATCATAGGCACGTGTTTGAATGCCGCTGCATGAAACACGTAGTCGGGATGACAGTCGCTAAAGAGTTTTTCCATGTGGTCGCGGTTAAGGACGCTTGCCGTGACGGTGGCCACCCGCAGATACGAGTAGTCCCGCGCCATCCTGAGCCGCATGTCGTGCAAGGGAGTCTCGGCCTGGTCCACAAGGACGAGCCGGCTCGGGGACAACTCTGCAACCTGACGCACAATCTCGCTTCCAATGCTGCCGGCAGCCCCAGTTATGAGGATGCATTTGTCTGTAATCGAACCGCGAAGCGCCTCCGTATCGATGATTATCTCATCCCTGGGCAGCAGGTCCTCCACTTCCACCTCCCGCAACAGGTTGAGGTTGAAATTCTTTCCGTCCCACTCCGCATCCTGCCCCACAATCATGATCTTTATGCCTGAGTTTATTAGGGAGTTTATATTATTATTATTATTATTATTATTACGGAAATCGTTCAACTTGTTGGGGGAAACGAGGAGCCGATGGGCATTGGCACTGACCATTTTGTCGGCAATCGTTCCGTCATTGAGGTAAATGGGACACCCCATAAGTTCGTGTCCGACGTTCTTTTCGTTGTCAGTGACAAAAGCCACAACCTTGTATTGGGGGTTGGGAGAACTGACAATACTGTTGGCTATTGCCAGACCACCGTTCTTTACACCATAGATGAACACCCTGGTAAGACTTTTGCCGGTTATGACGTGTTCGTAGGCATATTTGACCAGAACTCTGGTCAACACCATAAACACCATAACCATTGTCGAAGTACCGAACAGGCAGATGTTGGAGATGGGAATCAGTTTCAGGAAACCATAGTGGGCATCGGCTGTTTTCAGGGCCCAGGTAAGGCTCGCCCCTACAAACACCGCCGTACCAATCTTCAGAATATCAGTGAAGGTGGAGTACCGGATAATACCCTTGTACGTTTTGGTCAGGTGGAAAGCGATGCAGAAAGGTATCAGGTAGATTAACAATGTAAAAAGGAGTCTGTGGGAGTTCGTGATGGTGGCCACCACTCCTTTCTCAATGGTAAAAACTATAAGGCCGCTGCAGATGACAAGTAAGCAATCGGCCAACATTACAATCCAATGCGGGGTTGCCTTTCGGGCAAGGAACCGCCTTTCGAACTGCTCAAGAAAATTTGACATAATGATTGGTTAGGTGTTGCAAAGGTAGGTATTTTCCGTGGAATTCCTTTCCAAATTGTTTATAAAAGGTTACATTTGTCAATGTGCGGGCAGTGAAATGCAAATGCCCGACAATTTGATATACACTCTCTAATTCCAACAGCAGAAGTATGAAAGATTTCCATTTTATCGCCCCCACGGAGATTGAGTTCGGGGCAGGTTCCGAAACCAGATTGGCGGGCCTCGTAAGAAAATATGGTGGGGAAAGCGTCAGGGTGATGATTCACTACGGTGGCGGCAGCGCCGTGCGTTCCGGCCTCATAGACCGCACGAAGAAAACACTTGCAGACGCAGGCATCCCCTTTGTGGAAATGGGGGGAGTCCGGCCCAACCCGCGGCTTAGCACCGTGCGGAAAGGGATTGAACTGTGCCGCACCGGAAAAGTGAACCTGATTCTTGCGGTCGGCGGCGGCAGCGTCATTGATTCGGCCAAAGCCATTGCCTACGGCACCCTCTACAATGGGGATGTATGGGATTTCTTCATCGGGAAGGCCGCTGCAAAGGAGTGCCTGCCGGTGGGTTGCATCCTCACCATTCCCGCGGCCGGAAGCGAAATGAGCGACTGTTCGGTTATCAGCAATGAGGCGACGCAGCAGAAACTCGGCTACAGCAACGATATTGCAAGGCCCAAATTTGCCATTATGAACCCCATGCTCACAACCACGCTCCCGGCCTATCAGACCGCCTGCGGAGCCGTTGACATAATGATGCACACTATGGAGCGCTATTTCACCCGCGACACCGATATGGATATGAACACCGCCATGGGCGAAGCCCTTATGCGGACGGTGAAACTGGCCGCTGACGCCCTGCTCTGCAACGGACAGCCGGAGGAACCCCTGCGCCACCGAGCCACTCTGATGTGGGCAAGTTCGTGGGCCCACAACGACTTCACCGGCACCCGCGTCATCGCCGACTTCGCCACCCACAAGATGGAACACGAGTTGAGCGCCCTCTTCGATGTGGCCCACGGGGCGGGACTTGCCGCTCTCTGGCCATCGTGGGCAAGGTATGTTTTGAACGAAAACCCATCCCGCTTCGCCTCCTTTGCAGTGAATGTGCTGGGTTGCGAACCCGCCGCGACCGAAAGGGAAACGGCTCTCTGCGGCGTCGAGGCTATGGAAGCGACCTACCGCAGCTGGAATATGCCCACCTGCATCGGGGAACTGCTCGGCAGAACCCTATCCGACAGCGAGATGGAACTTATGGCCGACAAATGCACCAAAGGAAACACCTTCCACCCAGGCTATTTCAAGGCTCTCTCAAAGGACGATGTTGCAAAAATCTACAAATTGGCTAACCATTAGAGGCCGTCCCCTACAAAAGATTTGCATGGTATTTGCATATAGCCGCTAATCCGCTCCGCTTGAAGCGGATTAGTGTTATTACCCCCCCAAAAAACATCAACGAATATGGAAAACAAGTACAAAGGAACACAAACCGAGAAAAATCTCCAGGCCGCATTTGCCGGAGAAAGCCAGGCCCACAACAAGTACACCTATTTCGCTTCAAAAGCCAAGAAAGAGGGGTTTGAGCAGATAGCCGCCCTTTTCCTTCAGACTGCCGACAACGAAAAGGAACACGCCAAACTGTGGTTCAAGGAACTCAACGGAATCGGTGACACCGCACAGAACCTCGCAGCAGCCGCCGAAGGCGAAAACTACGAATGGACAGATATGTATGAGGGCTTTGCCAAGACTGCGGAAGCAGAGGGTTTCGGCGAACTCGCCGGGAAATTCCGCCTCGTGGCCGCCATTGAAAAGCGTCACGAAGAGCGCTACCGCGCCCTTCTGAAAAATATCGAAACAGCCAGTGTCTTTGAAAAATCAGAGGTCAAGGTGTGGGAATGCCGCAACTGCGGTCACATAGTGGTAGGCACCGCCGCCCCCGAGATATGCCCCACCTGCGCCCATCCGCAGAGTTATTTCGAGATTCACTGCGACAATTTCTAAGAAGCATTTTTGCACAATCAGTTACACACATTTCAAAACATTTTAAGCAAAAAGTTTCTTAACGGGAATGACGATACTCAGTAGGCGTCATTCCCGTATGTTTTTTAAAGAAGGTATGGAACACGGCGTGGCTCGAGAAATTGAGTTGCGCCATAATTTCCTTTATGGAGAGGTCGGAGTGGCGCAGCATATTCTTTGCCTCCAGCACCACAAAGGAATCAATCCACTCGGTGGCCGTGCGGCCGCTGACCTGCTTTATGACCCTCGACAGATATTTGGGTGTGATATGCATCATATCGGCATAGAAAGAGAGGGTGCGGTTCTCGCCGTGGTGTTTGTTGACCAGAAACGAAAATTCGTCAAAAATGGCCTTGTTTCTCGGGGAAAGCGACAGCCCCGAAACCCTTCTCTCCTTCAGAACACTCGCCTTCCAGGCATACCCGAGAGCATAATACACCGACACGATGAGGGCCCCGAGGGCCTCCTTGCGGTCGCGGATTGCCTCCATCCGTATCAGTTCCCTGGCGAGCATCGCATAACCCGAACTCAGTTTCAACTCCTCGTCGGTAAGGGTGAAATACGGAGTGGAGAGAATTGTCATACTGTCGTTGAACAACCCTTTGAGGTCGAGATTGAGGGTTGACATATACTCTTCGGAGAGAGCCATTATGATGTATCTGCCGTCTTTGCTGACATTCCTGATTTGCAGGATGTTTCCCGGAATGTAGATGAAAGCCATCCTCCGTTCGATGTGAATCGCTCTCAGGTTTATCTCGACATCCATTTCCCCCTCTATGCAGATTATTGCCATATAGGCGTTTACCCTGAAAGGTTCGGCCAGTTCGTTGTCATATTGGCAGAGACTGACATCCGCCAGAAAGAAATCGTTCCCCATTTCGATTTCGGACATGTCGGGAAACATCTTTTTGACCTTTGCAAGGTCTATTGTCTGCAATTTGTCCATAAATGTCTGCTTATATTTTATCAAAAAGCGCCATTTTGTAAAATAAAACTCTATTTTACAACCTGATTTGTGGCAAATTTGGCAAATTGTTTGTTGCAAAACAACCCGACACACGAAAATTCAGAAAAGAGTATGCATAAAACTTTGTTAAAAATCCTTACAGCCACTCTCCTGCTTTCGCTCTGGACGCCGTCCCGGGCCGAAAGGGTCCTGTCGCTTCAGGAGTGCCGCAGAATGGCCCTTGAATCCAACCGCGAAATCAGCGAGGCGTCGCTCGGAGTCGAGATGGCACGTTACGACAAGAAGAGCGCATTTGCCAACTATTTTCCCGAAATTTCCGCAAAGGGGGTCTATCTCTACAACAGCGGGGACATCAATCTGATAAGCGACGAGTCGTCGCAAAAGCTCCTGTCGCTCGGAGACAACGCCCAGGGGGCCATCAGCGGTACCATGCAACAGATGATGGCTGCCATCCAGACCAACCCTGCCGCCGCAATGGAATATATGCAGAGCCCTATGTGGCAGACATTCCTCGGCGCCCTTTCGCAGAAAGACGTCTCCCAGTTGCTGAACGGCATAGGCCAGAGCATCGACAACGAACTCCACCCCGACCTGCACAACATAGTTCTTGGGACGGTTTCCCTGAAACAGCCCCTGTTTGTGGGTGGAAAGATTGTCAATTCCAACAAAATGGCCTCGCTTGCCTGCCGGCTTTCCGAAGTCACCCTTTCGGGCAAACGGGAGCAGGTTGTAAAGGACGTGGAGCAGACCTACTGGCAGATTGTCTCCCTTTCGGCAAAGAAGAATCTCGCCGAGAAATATGCCGAACTGCTGCACACTCTCCAGAACAATGTCCGGATATCGGTGATGGAAGGGGTTGCGACCCCGGCCGACGAATTGCAGATAAAGGTCAAGGCCAACGAAGCCGATATGATGAAACTGCGCGTCGAGAACGGCCTCTCCCTCTCCAAAATGCTCCTTTGCAAGCAGATTGGCCTTCCGCTCGACGAACAGCTCATCCTGGTGGATGAATCCCCCACCGAAATCCGGCTGCCCAAACCGGTTGAATACCGGGAGTTCGAGGCAATATGGAACGACCGTCACGAAACCCGGAGCCTCGCCCTGGCGGGGGACATATATGACGTGAAGGCGAAAATAGCCGCGGCAGACCTTCTGCCGCAGGTTGCCCTCACGGCAAACTATCTCCTGACCAATCCCGGAGTGAGCAACGGATTCCAGACCGATTTCTCGGGGAATGTTTATGCCGGGCTGATGGTAAGCATCCCCATTTTCCACGGATTCGGTTCGTGGCAGAAAGTCAACAAGGCCAAAGCCGAGTCAAAGATATATAAAAGCCGCTACGAAGGGGCCAAAGAGTTGATAAGCCTGCAGGTCACCCAGGCCCGTCAGCAGGAGATAGAGGCCCGCGAAAGGCACTCCATTGCCCGGAGCAATCTGGAAGCAGCCGAAGAGAATCTGCGTGCCGCAAATGTCGGATTCGAAGCGGGACTCATAGATGCCGCCACCATTCTCGCTGCCCACACGGCGTGGCTGCAGGCCAAAACAGATGAGATAGATGCCGGCATAGATATATGCATCAAAAACCTCGAACTAACCAATGCCGAAGGCATCAGCAATATACAATAACATAAGAATCATATTGTTTATAAACAAATAAAACATAACTGTTATATGAAAGAAGAAAGAAATTATTCGCTCTCCTTTGGGGTTGTAATACTGGTTGCCATAATAGCCGGAGTGGCTCTGGCAGGATATTTTGCCAGCAAACCCAAGGAAGTCATCATTCAAGGTGAAGTCGAAGCCACCGAATATCGCGTGTCGGGCAAGATAACGGGCCGTATCGAAAGGTTTTATGCAGCCGAAGGGGATATGGTGAGCCGGTTTGACACAGTGGGAATGATAGAGGCTCCCGAACTTATGGCCAAACATACCCAGGCACTGGGGGCGGTGAATGCGGCCAAGGCACAGAATGCCAAGGCGGTTGCCGGCGCCCGTCAGGAGCAGGTTACCGCAGCATACCAGCTTTGGCAGCAGGCGTCGGTGCAGGAGGATATTATGCAGAAATCCCTCAGCCGCATAGAACATCTCTACGAGCAAAAAGTCGTTTCGGCACAGAAATACGATGAGACCAAGGCTCTTTACGATGCCGCCGTGGCTCAGGCAAAGGCAGCCAGAAGCCAGTATGACATGGCAATCAACGGAGCCACCCGAGAGGACAAGGCGGCAGCAGCCGCCCTTGTGGAGCGTGCCTTGGGCGCTATGGACGAGGTGGAAGGCTACATCTCCGAACTATACCTTGTATCACCCGCTTCGGGCATTATAACTGAAGTCTATCCCAAAGTGGGAGAACTGGTTGGCGCCGGCTCACCCGTGATGACGGTCACCGACCTCGACGACGCGTGGTTTACGTTCAATGTCAGAGAAGATATGATGCCGTCAATGAAATACGGAGGTATGCTGAAGGTCAGAATCCCCGCTCTGGGAGATGTTGAGACTGAGGCGGAAATCAACTACATCGCCGTGCGTCCCTCCTACGCCACCTGGCGTGCCACCAGCGAAACCGGCGGATACGATGCCAAGACCTTTGAGGTCAGGGCCGTTCCGACATCCAAGGTGGAAGGGCTCCTGCCCGGTATGACAGTCATTCTCGTTCTTCGTTAATCTCCGGTATGAGCTGCCGTATCATTGACCTTGTACGCAGGGAACTGGCCGTGCTGCGAAAGCACCCCATCATTCTGGCGGGGACTTTCGGAGTCGTGCTTTTCTGCTGCGTGTTTTTCCTTACCTTTTTCAACAAGGGGCTTCCCGAGAAAGTCCCCATCGGGATAGTCGATATGGACCAATCCTATATGTCGCGCGAAATTGTGCGGCAGATAGACGCCACCCGGATTGGGCAGAGCGTTCACTATGACTCCTTTGAGGAGGCCCACCTGGCCATGGGCCGGGGGGAGGTCTGCGGCATCTGCCTTCTGCCCAGCGGACTCTATTCGGGGGTTAATGCCAACCGCAGGCCCACGGTGTCGTATTATCTCAACACCCTTTACTATGTGGGCGGTTCCCTTGCCTACAAGGAACTCGTGCAGGTGATGAATGTCGTGGGCGGGGGTGTTCAGCGCAAAATCCTTTATGCCAAAGGATTCACCGAAAAGGCGGCAATGGACATGATACAGCCGGTGGCCATCGACACCCATCAGATAGGCAACGCCTACACCAATTACGGCTATTACATCACCAACGTGATGCTGCCGGGTCTATTCGGGATGGTCATCATAATCGCCCTTATTTACGCCCTGGGCATCGAACTCAAGAACCGCAAGTCGAGGGAACTGCTCGATATGGCGGGAGGCTCCATTACCCGGGCATTGGCGGGCAAGCTCATAGTGATGACCGTCATCTTCTGCACGTTAGGCATCATCATTGTCGAACTGCTCTACCGCTGGATGCACTTCCCCATTGCGGGCAGCATCTGGAACATGCATCTGGGAATGTTCCTGTTCATTCTGGCAAGCGAAGCCATTGCCATTTTCCTGATTGGATGCCTACCCATACCGCGTCTGGCGCTGAGCGTGGGGGCGCTTTACAGTGTGCTGGGGTTGACTCTGTCGGGGTTTACTCTCCCCCTGGAGGCGATGCCGGTCTGGTTTCAGGGACCGGCGCAGATATTCCCCTTAAGGCACTACTTTATGTTTTACACCCAGGAGGTGATTTTCGGAACCGGTTTTGCGGGATGGTACAAGTTTGCAATATATATGCTGCTGTTCCTCCTGGCCCCCCTCCCGCTCCTGCCGCGTCTCAAGAAAGCCTATAAGAACCAGAATTTCCCCATCGATTAAGAAACCTATGCTCCATATCAAAACCGTCTTTGCAGATTTCCGGCAGATATTTTTTCGTGAACTGAAGCTGATTTTCAAGGATTCCGGCGTCTTGCTGATATTCTTCGGGGCCTGCCTCGTTTATCCCCTGCTCTACAGTTATCTTTACAGCAACGGATTGTATGACGATATGCCCATCGCGGTGGTGGATAATGCCGACTGTGCCGCCAGCCGCCGGTTTGCCAGAGAGGTGGATGCCACCCGTGAGGTAAGAGTGGAATACCGTTGCGCCGATATGGCGGAGGCGCAGAAACTTATGCAGGAGCGCAAAGTGAAGGGAATAATGATGTTCCCCAACGACTACGG
>JABUTP010000034.1:9404-17230 GCA_021443625.1 Bacteroidales bacterium
GGGCATACCGCCACCCTGTCGCTCTACTGCGACATGAGCAGTTTCTTCTATTACAAAAACCTCCTGATGGGGGCGAACCGGGTGATGCTGCAGGAGATGGCAGACATCAAGCTGTACCGCTGCACCGGCTCCGGAATGAGCGAAGAGCAAGCGCTTCAACTGACCCAGGCCATACCCTACGAAGAGAACAACCGCTATAACCCCGCATTCGCCTACAACATCTTCCTGCTCTCCATCATCCTCTTTGTGATGATACAGCAGACGATGTTCTACGGTATGTCCATCATCAACGGCACCGCACGCGAGCGTGGGCAGAATCTCTACCGCCTCCCCGGCAGGGACGGACGCAGCGGTGTCCTGAGATATGTCAGCGGCAGGGGGTTGGCCTACCTGCTGGTATATCTCTTCTTGGGGCTTTACATATCCACGATAGTTCCGGCCATATTCGGAATTGTGCCACAGAGGGGGTCATTCTTCGGCATTGCCGCCCTCACCCTGCTGTTTGTAGTGGATTGCGTGGCATTCAGTATGGTATGGAGTTCGCTCTCCCTCCGCAGGGAATCGGTGTTCCTGCTGTTCCTCTTCCTGTCACCGATATGCGTGTTCCTCACCGGAACGTCGTGGCCGGCATTTGCAATGCCCCGCTTCTGGCAGCTGGTGTCATATATACTGCCCAGCACTTTCGGATGCCAGGCATATCTGAATATGAACACCGCCGGAATGGGCTTCGAAGGCGCTTCCAGCCAGATTACCGCAATGATAATCCAGACAGCGGTCTATCTCCTGGCCGCCATCCTCATAGCCCGTTTCTCCGGCAGAAAGGGACATCTGCCCCCGAAGTCCGGGGATGACGGGGCCGTTCAGGGATTGATGTCCAACGCATAGAGTTTGGCATTGCGCATCCTGACCTTCATCCTGTAGTTGCCCTCGGGGATATCAAAGGCGGGGATGGCTACGTCATCCCCCTTTATATCCGCCCTGCGGATACTCTTTCCGCTACAGTCAAGCAACTCTATGACAAGATAACCATCGCTGCCGACTTCCGCGTTGGCAGTGAGACTGCCTCCGCCGGCAATGGGGCGGGTAACGAATTTACCCCCTTTCCGGCCCGCCTCCACAGCAAACCAGCCATCTGCCCTGCACGATATTATCCCGATGGCACAATGTCCCCGGGTAAGGTTGTCGGCAAGTCCCTGCCACCCTCCTATCTTCTCAAAGTAGGGTAATCGGGAGGCCATTCCGCGTCCGCTGAAAATCTCTTCGAAGTCCCGTGCCGTAACATCTTCGCGATAACTGTGGCGGAACAGCGGTTCTGCGAAACAATGGGGATAGGTCATTGTCATTGCAGACATGAAGTAGTAACGGTTGCCCTTCTGAATGATATCCCCGCCCAGACGGTAAATCCCGCCGAACCAGAATTGCGAAGGGTCGTCGGTATGGAGGAATCCTTTTTCGTTGCCCGGGAAATCGCGGAAATTGATACCGTCGCGGCTGTATTCCAAATCGAGGGAAACCTGCTGGGCATCGCTGTCATACCGTTCCACAAACACCAGATAGACTCCCGCCTCCGGCAGATAGTTTATCCGCCCGCCATATTGCTGCAGAAACGGAGAGTCATACTCCCCGCCGCTCGTCACAGAATGACAGTAGTCCCACTGACGGCCGTCTTTGGTTTTATATATCGTAAGAATGCGGCTGCAGTTGGCCAGCAGGTCGTATGGGACGTCAAAGGGGGCATTGCGCCGCACGGTCTGCCCTCGCAGGAGATAGAGTTCCGTGCTGTCGGCGTTGAACCATACGTTACCGAAATTGTCGTTGGTCATAAACCCGTCGTCATAAGTGTCCCCCGAGTAATCCGGAATATCCCTGAATACAGGTTTGTCCGACAGAAATACCACGTCGCCGGAAGAGGTCTTGGCCATAGTCCAATATGTCCGGTAGCCCGCCTTCACCGCGCCGTAGTCATAGGGATCTATGTTCTGCAGCATTTTAAGGTCTGAAAGGGAATATGTGCCGTGCCTTGACGGGTCGTACATTTCATACTTCCCTCTGCTGCTGACGGTTCCCATCACGGGGTAGCTGTCAAAGACGCGGTTGTAACAATCGGGGTCTTTGGGAGCGGGATTGTCGGTCGGAAGATAAGGGCCGTCAGGATTGTCCGACTTCAGTACAAACGGACGGATATCATCGCTGTAAAGGAGTCCGTTCTTGTAGGCGTGCTCCACCCCTTCTATGATGTAACTTCCGTCAGTTGCACGATAGAAATCATTTCCCACAATATAGACGGCATCGCGGCTTTGGCAATACCACGCTTCGCTGATTTCGGGTTTTGAAAGCCTGACATTCAACCCTTTGGAACACGACTCAAAGAGATATTCGTCAGGGGTGAACAGGAGTTTGCGGTGAGTTACGGGGGCATCTGCCGGCGCGATCTCCGGAATTCGCTCAAGGCGGAGCATCCTTTTGTAGAGGGAGTCGCCGACAGTGACATTTACCTTGTACCGGCCCGCCTCATATTTTTCCAATCCCTTGACATAACAGATATTCTCACCTTCGCGGAGTTTGAATTTCGTGCTCTGCAACAATGTTTCTGCAGGAGAGAATATCTCGACCACAGCCGACTTGGGGCCGCCTTTCGGGACATTGACCACCAGATCGGCTCTGTCGGCATTACGGTAAATGGGCATCCGGAACTCCGTTTCCACCTTTGTCTGCGCATTTGCGGCTACAGCAAAGAGGGCAAAAAGCGGGAAAACAAAAAATGTTCGTCTGATTGTCATCATCAAAGTCATATAAAAAAAGGCGTTCTTTTCCCAAGAACAGAACGCCTTCAATATGGAGAAATTGTAAGTCCGTCACTATTTGACGTATCTCATACAGCGCACGCTCTGAAGTCTTACCCTGATACAAGCCTCAAGGTAGGTCTGCCCGTTGCTGTCGGTGGTCTGGTTGATTTCGTGGGTGCCGGATTTGGCATCATATGAAATGCTGAACGCTTTGGCTGCAAGCCAGTCTCCCGCCGAACCGGGATAATCGCCCACGGCAGAAGTCCATACTTTGATTTCATAATCGGCGGAGCGGTCGGAGTCACCGTCAATGGGGCCGGGGTATTCCACATAGCCGTAGTAACCGCTGTTTTTGCCGTGCGAGTTGCCCTGGTCCATATAGCCTGCATAGGGATAGAATGTCCTGCCACCCGTAACGTTGATATAGACACCCTTGCTGCCGGCCTCTATGTCGCTCTCCTTGATGCCGCTGAAGACCTTGTCCGAAGGCACCATATATCCCGGAGGGCACGGATCATAGATGGTTTTCTGTAAATCTTCCAATTCGGTGGTTTCGTAATTGGCGCGGATTGCGTGGGTGCAGGGAATATAGGCGTCACCCCAAAGGTCGGGAGTGATGGAACCAACGCTTCCGTTGAACCACTCCATATCGCGGCCTACGAAATAGAACGCCTTGGTGGGGTTGAGAACCGACTCGTAAAGGTCTCCGGAGGAATTTGTCATAAATCCGTTGTGGGCGAAATCGCGGTCAGAGCGTATGGGGTCCTTGCGGCCGAAATTGAAGAAATAGCCGTAAGAGGCCTTCCACTCATCGGGGCTTGCGGCTGTGGCACCGACATTGCGGTCGAGCATTGTAAAGTTCTCACCGTCCTTGTTGGTGTAGGTAAACTCTGCGGGACGGTCGGTACACCAGATGAGCCAGCTCCAGAGAATCTCCCCGTATCTGTCCTCAAGGGCAATCAGCGCAGCCCCCTTGTTTCCGTTGGTCTTGAACTTGATGACCTTGTCTGCGGAAACATACGAGGGATCGCCGTCGATGCAGTCACCATCTTCCCAGACGATGTAGGCCTTGGCCTTTCTGAGATTGTCGCTCGAGAAAGTAACGTAATCGCCGCTTTCGGGATAAAGATGGAAATTGATTTCGGGGTTCGACTCTATCGCTTCGGTCCAGGCAGGAAGGAAACCGTCGGCACCATTGCCCATCACGGCAGCGCTGAAGGTATATTCTCCGGCTTTGGTGACCACATAGGTGTTTGCAGTTTCGTTGACGCTGAGATTTGAGCCAACCTCCAAAGGATCCTCGTTGCCCGATGCGGCCGCCTGGGTAATGCAGAAAGTCTTGGTTAGCGATTTCGATGCAAATACAATTTCAGCACTGCGCTCCTGTGCGGTTTTGTTCTCAGCCACGGCAAAGGTGTAATCCTCCCCTTCGGCAGTGTATGAAATCCATTCGGGAACGCCCGACAATGTAACGTCGTAGTTGTGTGTCACCTTGACCTTTACGGTTTCGCCCGCTGCCGGTGCATTGTATTCGTTGGCACTCAAGTCGAGCACTGCCGGGTCTTCGGGAGCCACGTAAGCGTCCTGATTGACGGTTACGATAACGGTAATATCACCATAGTTAAACTTGATTTTGCCGGTACGCGCATCTGCCGTGTTGGCGGCAACCGTAAATGTCAGGCGTTCTGTGCGGGTTGCCTTGGTCTGTACCTGAGAAATCCAATCTACATCGCAGGAAACTGTGTAATTGACGTTTGTGGTAATGTCAATCTCGATGTTCTCCCCTTCCGCCTTTACGTTGTAGGTTGCCTGTCCGGCTCCGATTACGGGTTCCTCACCGGCGGTCTGGTTGATCGTGATTTTGGCACTCTGGTCACCCGCCGTAAAAGTCACGGTGGCGGTGCGGGCCGCGTTGTTGGGATTTTGTGACACATTGAAAGTAAATGACTTCTCCGTCATCTCCCTGGCCGCCTTGGTAGTGACTTCCCTTACCCAATCCGCATCGGAGGATGCTGTGACCGTGGTGTTGCTCTTGACTTTCACCATAACGTCTCCTCCCGAAGCGCCCACGCTGTACTCGGTGGTAGCGATCTCCAGACGGTCGGGGTCGGGCATCTCTTTGCCGGCTTGTCTGAACTCTATTTCTACGCTCTTGTCCCCGCCGCTTATGGTCGCCTTGGCAACGCGCTCGTCATAGCCCGGATTGGCTTCCACAGTGAACTGCACGGTCTTCTTGGATGCAGCCTTGGTCGCCACGTATTTCACCCAATTCTGGTTGACGCTCACACTCATCTCCACATTGGTGGTCACGGCGACATCTACTGTCTGCCCGTCAGCGGGAATGTTGTAAACGGTAGTGCCGGCTTCCAGAACATCCGGTTCCGGAGGGGTTGCACCTTCCTGGGTGATGGTCAGTTCCACAGTTTTCTGGGTTCCTTTCACCACAACCTTCGCTGTGCGGCTGGCGGCAAGGGTATTGGCTTCCACCGTCACTACTATGGTTTTGGTTTCGGCAGCTTTCGTTGTGGAATATTTAATCCAGCTCTCACTGCAGGTAACTGAGAATGTAACGTTGGAGTTTACCTGAAGTTCCAGCTGCCCCCCGTCCGCACCGATGGTGTAGGAACTCTTGATGGCATTGATTGACTCCGGGTCATCGGGTGCAGGCGACGGTTTGTTCTGGTCGCATCCAACAACAAATGCCCCCAAAGCCATAAACAAAATGGTGAGTAGTTTTTTCATCGTTGTTCTGTTTGTTTATATATTATTTTCTTTTTACACAACGTATTGACTGCAGTTTCTGCCGCATATCCCCCTTTGTGCCATCGATTACCACAGAGCTGTCGTAAGGGTCGATGGTTACCGAGAACAAGCTGCCGCCAATCGAGGCACCGGCATAGGTTCCGGTGGCGGATGTCCACAGGCGGCAGAACCAATGCACATTGCGGCGGTCTGCAGTCTGGAAGCCGTAATATCCCATATAACCGGTTTCGTTCTCTTCGCCCAGACTGTCGTCGCAACTGCCCGAATATGGATAAAACACTTTCTTGCCACCATCGAGCAGATGGAAGAATCCGGTTTCCACAAACTGCAGGTCCGACTGGGAAATGCCCAGCCAGGTGTCCTGCGGAGGAACCATATAGCCCGGCGGGCAGGGGTCATATATCGATTTGGAGAGATTTTCCAGCGGTTGGACGGTGCCGTATTGGGGGTTGCCCCAAAGACAATGATCCAGTCTGGCAGGGTAGCCGTTATACCATTCGTGGGTTGTTCCTATGCGCTTGAAGGGAATTGTGGGATTTTCAACAGCGGCATAGAGTGACCCGTCGGGGTTCCTCTCCACGCTGCCGGCCAGGTCTGCGGAAGGAATGAAGGGATCTTTCCGTCCCCATTGGTAGAACAGTCCCTGCGTCTTCTGCCACTCATTCGGGTTGAGACTGACTGCGCCCAAGTTGCGATCCATCAACGTGAAACTCTTCCCGGCAGAATTGTGGGTAACGTCCAACGGCAGATTCGTACACCATATATGCCAACTCCACAAGACGTCGCCCGAGGCGTCGCTTGCAACTATCAGAGCATTCCCCCGGTTGCCGGAAGACTTGAACGAAACGCGCTTTGCGGCTGCATCAAGTCTGACATCCGAAATACACTCATTCTGACACCACGCGACTTTTACCGATGCGGGAGTGATTTCCACCTCATCCTCATCGATATGGAATCTTCCCCCTTCAATGATGCCCTTGGCCCCATTGCCCACAACCGAGGCGTCAAAACTGAAATCCCCCGCCACATTGACGATATAGCAGTTTGCAGTTTCGGTGGCGCTCAGGTCGGAATTGACCGGAGTCTGGGGAACGTCGTCTATCTTGCCGTAGTCGGCCTCCTGCATCACAATGAAACTTGTATAAAAATCACCGCTGCGGAAAACAATCTCCTCAGTCCTTGATTCGGCGGCAGTATTGGGGGCAATGATTATCTCCTGACAATCCTGACGGACACTCTTTGTTTTGCTTACCGAAAGCCAATCCGCACTGTATTCGACAACATAATCCATATTGGTCCGGACGGTTACCGTCAAATTGCCTCCTTTGCAACTGACTATGGCGCTTTCGGCAAGGGTAGTGAGAACAGGCGTTTCGAGCGTGGCATCAATCTTTGAGAAGTCGATGACACATACCGAAGATGTTCCCTCGCTGTCTGAGACAAATAGATACGCCGACGGCGTCTGCACATCTTCGGGAGCGGTAACCTTAACGTAGCCTTCAAGGGCGGAAGAGGGGAAGATTTCAGCCTTCCAACCGTTTGCCCCATAACATTCTGCATAAACCTCCCTGTCGCCCGCACCCGAAATCGCGTATTTGACAAACAGTGTCTGGTTGGGCTCGATGAAGTTCTGCGAAGCGCTCAGAGCAACCTGCAGGGCGGAAGCCTTTGCAATGGTTACGACATCGCCCCCATGCAGCACGAATTCAACCGCCGAAGCGCTTTCCCTGACACTTTCAAACAAAGGAGCAGGGATATCCAGAGCTTCAACCCATGTCATTCCGCCGTCAACTGAAACCATCAGACGGTCGGACTCTATTCTGAACTCGGGCGCCGGGTGCCCCTCGTCCATAACCGGAACAAGGTTTCCGTCAGCATCTTTCAGGAACTCCCCGGCCAACATCCAGAAGTATTTGCCGTCTTTGCGTCCGATGGTCAGACCCGCATTATTATCATAAAGGGAAACGGTGTATGCTGACTCCTTGAATGTGAGATTGTATCCTATCACTTTTCCGCTGCCATCGGTAATGGGGGAAAAACTCTTCAAGGACTCTTTTGCTGCAATCCCCTCTGCAAGAGTAGAAAGAGACTGCCTGGTTGTGGTCAGGGTTTCCAGAGTTGTTTCGAGATTCCTGATACGGTCACCAATCTCATCAATTCGCGAATCGGGCTTGTTGCAGGACGAAACGAGAACTACGAGCAGAAATATATATGCAACTATCTTCTTCATAGTTATTTGGTCTTAATTATGAGAACATCGCCTTTTTCAACCGTGTA
>JABUTP010000035.1:0-9341 GCA_021443625.1 Bacteroidales bacterium
TTGTTGTATCCGCTCTTGCCGGAAGGATATTTCAGAATAGGCAGATTGAACTGCGTCCTTTTGATAAACCTTGAAGTGCTGATTAAGGTCGCTTTGGCAAGATTGTCCAATAATATCACTGCAGGGAAATAACTACACACATTACCGCCCGCCGAAAATGGCGGATCCTATCCTTACCATGGTCGCCCCCTCTTCCACAGCTATCTTCCAGTCGCCGCTCATTCCCATTGAAATCTCAGGAAGACCGAGTTCATCGGCCAGGGCCTTTGCCTGACGGAACTCGCTGCGGATTTGGTCTGCATCGGTCGTGTTGGTGGCCATTGTCATTACTCCTGCAATTTCCACCCCTTCATAAGCGCCACCGGCCGCCTCACGTGCCACCGTACGCAGTTCGTCTGCAGTAAATCCGTGTTTGGTCTGCTCCTTGGCCACGTGCAGTTCCAGAAGGCATTTAACCTTCCTGCCGGCCTTCTGTGCCGCCTTTGAGACTGCCTCCAGAAGACTGACGGAATCTATCGAGTGAATCATTGCGGCGTAAGGCACTACCATCTTTATCTTGTTGGTCTGGAGATGCCCTATGAAATGCCATTCGATATCTTTGGGAAGATCCTCTGCCTTGGCGGCAAGTTCCTGCGGACGGTTTTCGGCAAACCTCCGCTGTCCGCAGCCATAGGCCTCGAGAATGTCGCCCGCGGGCTTGTATTTTGAAACTGCCAGCAGGACAACTCCCGCCGGCAGTTCACTAATTATCGAGTTGATATTGTTCGCGATGTTATTTGCGTCCATTTTGCTTCTGTTGCTGCTGGTATGTCTTCTGAGCCTCTTCCAACCTCATCTGGAACTTGGATTTCTTGGCGGGGCCGCTCTTCTCGGCAGCCGTCTTGGCCTTGATCTGGGCCATAATCTTCTCCTCATCCACAAACCATTTGCGGATAACCCAGTTCTGGACTATAGTGATGAGGTTCGAAAGCATATAGTAATAACTCAAACCTGCAGAGAAGTTGTTGCAGAGAAGCACCATGAATATCGGCATGAACCAAACCTGCATGAACTTCATTCCCGGCATCTGCTGTCCGGTATCCATCGTTCCCATAGTCATCTTGGAGTAGAAGAACATCGTGATGCCCATCAGGAGGGCGAACAGCGAAATATGGTTGCCGTAAAGCGGGATATTGAAGCCGAATTCGAGAATGGAATCGTAGGTGCTGAGGTCGTGTGCCCAGAGGAAACTCTGCTGGCGGAGCTCAAACGACGAGGGGAAGAACCGGAACATCGCATAGAGTATGGGGAACTGCAGCAGAATGGGCAGACACCCGCCGTATATGCTCACTCCCGACTTCTTGTACAAATCCATTGTGGCCTGCTGCTTTTTCATGGCATCGGCTTCCTTGGAATACTTGGCGTTGATCTTGTCTATCTCGGGCTTGAGCACTTTCATCTTGGCCGATGAAGTGTAGCTGCGGAGTGTGAGGGGCGAAATGACCAGCTTGATGATCAATGTCAATATCAGGATTATGATTCCGTAGTTCGAAATGGACTTGTTGAGCCAGTTGAAAATGGGGATTATGACATAGCGGTTCACCGAGCCCACGAGCCACCCTCCCAAGGGGAGGAGTTTGTCGTATTTGCGGTCATACCCTTTAAGAATCGGATAGTGGTTGGGGGTGAAGTTGAACTGGAAAGACTTGGTAAAGTCGGGGGTCTTTTCTCCGTACTGCACATCCAGAACCGCCTGGCAGGCCATCAGACGCTGCGCGGCATCGGTTTCGGGATAACTGTTGGCGGCAACCTCTCCAGACACAAAACCATCCTGACTGTAGAGGATTGCCGAGAAGAACTGCTGTTTGAACGCCACCCACTCGGTGTTTCCGGCAAGCTGCTCGCGGCCGCCGTCCTTGCGGAGTGAAATCTGCTTTACATCCTCGCTTCCCATATAGCAATAGCCCAACGAAGAGTAGTTCTTCTCGTTGGTATATCCTTTCTCGAGGCGGGGAACATCCATCTTCCAGGTGATGCGGCACTGCGACGACGAGCGGGGGATGAACCTCTCCATCCCTACAAAACGCATTGCCAGATCCACGGTGTAGCCGCTCTCCGCAATGGAATAGACATTGTCTATATAGGCGTCATCATCGACGTCAAGACGCAGGGTGACACTGCGCGGACCGGAAGAGACGACGCGGTAATTGAGGTCGGTGGTGTTGATGTACTGCCCGGCGTCAAGTTCCACATCGAAACTGCTGGACCCCTGGGGCATCAGATAAAGGGCTGTGCTGTCGTGCCTGAAGAATTTCTTGAGCAGCACCTCCTGAGGTTGTCCTCCCTTTGTCGAGAACGTTATCTGAACGTCTTCGTTTGACAAGGTGACCTTCTCTTCTGCAGCACTGCCGGCGGCAAGGGCAAGGGCACGGGTCCTGTAACGGCTGAACAGCACACTGTCAAGCTCGGATGCAGCGGAGGCCGTATCGACGGCGGATGCAGCCAGGGCCTCTTCTTCGAGATACTTCAGCGCCTCTGCCCGCGCAACGGAATCCGCCGCATAGGCTGCAGCCTGCTGCTTCTCAAATTGTTTTGTATTGTACCAGCTGAATAAAAGAAGGACTATTCCTATGAGGACAAACCCGGTAATGCTCGACCTATTCATCCTCTCCCAACTGTTTAATCTTTTCTTCCAGTTCGGCAAGGTCACTCTTCGCCTGATCTATCTGCTTGCGCAAATCGTCGAGAAGGGCACCGGCATTCTTGAAGAAACCGAGGTTGTTTTCCCAGGTGGCTATATCCTGCTCGAGTTTTCCGTATTTGTCTATGAGTTTGTCACGCTCTGACATCGGACGGGCGGGCTGCTGGCGGTTTTCGCCACGGCTGCGGCGGGGACGGAGTTCCTCCACCAGATCCCCGAACTTGGCAGAGAGGGCGGAATTGTATGCTTCGGCAATCTTGTCTTTCATCTTGAAGGGGATGAAACCGATGGCTGCCCACCTGGCCTGGAATTCCTTGAGGGCTGCCATCTGGGCCTCGTTGTCCTCCTGGGGTTCGTATGCCTCGATGTCGGCGATGAGGGCCTTTTTGGCCGCCAGATTTACTGCCATTTCACTTCCTTTGCCCCCGCCGTTCTTGGCCTTGTTGTCAAAGAATTTGTCGCAGGCGGCACGGAAACGGTTCCATACCTGATCCGATTTCTTCTTGACCACCGGCCCGATTTCTTTCCACTGCTTCTGGAGGTTTATGAGAATATCGGAAGTCTGCTTCCAGTCCTGGCTGTCGGCAAGGGCCTCGGCCTGCTCGCAAAGGGCGATTTTCTTTTCAAGATTCTCCTTGAGCTGGTCTTTGTGCTCGGTGTGGAACTCTTTCTTGATGTTGTAGAACTTGTCGAAGGCGGCACGGAAACGTTCGTAAATCTTGTCGTTTTCCTTTCTTACGGCAAAACCGATGGTGCGCCACTCCTTCTGAAGATCCTGCATCTGCTTGGAGAGATTGCCCCAGTCGCTGTCGGGCTTGAGTTCGGAGTTGGCAATGGCTTCAGCCTTTTCGCAAAGCACGGTCTTGAGTTCGAGATTCTTCACCTGGGCGGCCTTCTGCTCTTCGAAGAATCCTTGATATTTCTTGTTTATGCGGGCGGTTGCGGCCTTGAAGCGCTCCCAGATTTCCTCACGAACTTCTTTGGCCACGGGGCCGAGTTCCTTCCACTCGTCGTGGAGTTTCTGGAGGGTGCGGAATGCAGCCACGGAATTTTCGCTGTCGGCCAGTTCTTCCGCCTTGCGGCACAACTCCTCCTTTGCCTCAAGATTCTTCTTGAAATCGATATCGCGGAGTTCGCGGTTGATTTTGACGAAATCGTAAAAGACCTCCACGTTGTGATTGTAGGACTCATACAAATCCTTTGCCTTGAGGGCGGGAACGGGGCCGACTGCACGCCAGCGGTTCTGCAGTTCCCTGAAGCGGGGGTATGCCTTGCCGATATCATCGGGGTTCTCCTCTACGAGAGCCTTGATTTCGGCCAGTATCTTCGACTTCTCCTCATAATTGGCCTCCTTGAGTTCGGCCTGCTCCTTGAGGTGGGAGGCACGGATGGTTTTATATTTCGAGAGAAGATTCTTGAAGCCGCGCTCAATCTCCTCAAAAGGATTGGCAGAAGCCGTCTCACGTGCCGTTTCTTCTCCCTGACCTTCCTGCTCATTTGCGTCCGAAACGCCCTGTGCGGGGGTGTCGGCAGTGTTTTCCAACTCCACTTCGCCTGCTTCAGGCTCCGGGCAACCGGCTGCCACTCTCTCCCTGTGCAGGGTTTTGTAGAAATTGGCTTTGATGGCCTCGGCATACTTGCAGAGTTTCTGGACATCCTCACCGTCAATGAGGTTGGCCAGGGCATCTGAAAGTTCCTTCAGACTCTTGTGGGCAAAATCAGGTTCTTCTTCGGCATTCGACTGATCATCGACTTCGGGGGCAGGCTGTTCGCTCTGGAGGGTTGCCTCCACTGCGGGGGTTTCCTCAATTTCGGTACTTTCCACTACGGGAACAGCTTTGTTAAGATCTTCACTCATGGTGTTTTTTGTTAAGTTTGTTTAAGATGCTTCTGGCATCGTCTGTCTTCAAGTTGCACAGCCGCGTCAACGCCCTTTACAAGCCAGCTTGGCGCAGCAGTCTTAAATTGCAAATGTAATGAATTATTCCAAAACTTGGAAGATGCTGTTTTGAAATCTTTTTATTTGGGGGAATGTTGCGTATATTTGTGGTGATTTGCCGGTGTATCCGCCCCCTGCCGAAGAGCCCCGGGCGACGCACAACGGACAAAAGCGAGTCAACTGTAAGAAAATGCGCATCGACATCATAACCGCCGTGCCGGACCTGCTCGAGAGTCCGCTCAACCATTCGATAATCCAGCGGGCCAAGGAGAAGGGGCTCGTAGAGATATTCATACACAACCTGCACGACTACGGCACCGGCAGGTACAAGCAGATAGACGACTACCCTTTCGGAGGGGACGCCGGGATGATCCTTAAGATAGGACCCATATTCCAGGTGATTGAAGAACTGAAATCGCAGCGGCATTACGACGAGGTGATATACACCTCACCCGACGGCGACATTCTGTCGCAGGGGATTGCCAACGAACTCAGCTGCGCCGAAAACATAATTATTTTATGCGGTCATTACAAAGGCATTGACCACAGAATCAGGGAGCATCTCATAACCCGTGAAATCTCCGTCGGAGATTATGTCCTGAGCGGAGGGGAACTTCCCGCAGCCATAATCTGCGACGCCCTCGTAAGACTGATCCCCGGGGCGATATCGGACGAGACAAGCGCCCTTTCCGACTCTTTCCAGGACGGGCTCCTCTCCCCTCCCATCTACACCCGGCCGGCCGAGTTCAACGGCTGGAAGGTGCCCGAGGTGCTGCTAAGCGGCAACCCCAGACTCATAAAAGAGTGGCAGGACACCCAGGCCCTTGAAAGGACCCGGCAACTCCGTCCCCATCTTCTCAACGACAAACAGTAAAACAAACGATAATGAACAAAAGAGTCATAACCGTCCTGGCGTTGGCAATTGCCGCATTCACCGCAAATGCCCAGATAATCTCGGGCCCGTATCTGCAGAATGTAAGCGAAACCGGATTCACGGTGGTCTGGGATACCAAAGACACCACGTTGGCCTGGGTTGAGATAGCCCCGGATGACGGAACCCATTTTTACAACACCGAAAGGGAGAAGATTTGGGAAACGAATCTCGGCCGCAAGAAGGTTGGCACCCACCACGTGATTGAAGTTTCGGGGCTGGAACCCGGATCAACCTGGCGCTATCGTGCCCTGTGCAGCGAGGTCACCGCCTACGATGGGAATGCCAAGGTGATTTACGGAAAGACCTTCGGCACCGACGTCTATTCCAAGACCCCGCCTGCAATCACCCTTCCCAGCAGTAAGAAACCCTCCACCCGGTTTGCAGTGTGCAACGACATCCACGCGGCAAACGACAAGCTTCGAGGGTTGATGGCGGATGCCGCCGGACAGAACTACGATTTTGTAGTTTTCAACGGGGATTTGGTTTCGATGATGAAATCCACCGAACACATCCGGGAGAGTTGGCTCAACTCCGCCGCTGAACTTTTTGCCGACCGCATTCCGCTCTATGTCGCCCGCGGCAACCACGAAACGAGAGGGGTGGCAAGCACGCGGTTTATGGAGTATTTCCCCACGAGCAGCGGCCAGCCCTACTACTGGTTCCGCTACGGTCCCGCCTTCTTCCTGGTGCTGGACGGCGGCGAGGACAAGCCCGACAATGACATAGAATACTGCAACCTGGGACTTTACGACGAATACCGGACTCGGGAGGCGGAGTGGATTGCAGATATTGTGGAGAGCGCCGAATGGAAAGCCGCCCCCCTGCACATCGTTTTCTGCCACATCCCTCCCGCAAATGGAGGCTGGCACGCCGACCAGGACATATACGACAAATTTGTTCCGATACTCAACAATGCCGGAGTGGATGTGATGTTGTGCGGACATCTGCACCGCCACGACTACCGTCCCAAGGGGAGCTGCGAAGGCATTGGTTTCCCGATTGTAGTAAACGATATGCAGACCCTTATGACAGTCGATGCCGACAAGTCGGGCAAAATATCCATAAAGATATACGACGACAGAAAAGCCGTATCCAAAGAAATTGAAATCAGAAGATAATCCCTACGGACTTTACAGGAGGTATTCTATAACCTTGCGGGCGGGGTTGAACGGCGCCAGATCGGACAGACCCAATGCGGCGACCGCCTTTGCAACCGCCTCCGCTTCGCCGACTGCGGTTCTCGCGCCCTCTTTTGCCGCGAAATAACGGCCGGCATCAACAAGCACCGAGAGAGGCACCAGGCCTATTATTTCGGTACCGGTCACCTTATAGCCGCGTCGCTGCGCCGCACTGCACACCTCTTCGTAGGCCTTGTGGAGCGACGTCTGCCCTATGTCAGTGATATTCATTGAAACCTGCGCCACCCCATACTCCTCGATGAACCAGCCTATGGCCTTGCACCCTTTGAGCGGTCCACGCTGCCAGACGGCCTTCCCCTCCCCATCCGTCACGGGCCGGCCGTCGGCATCCAGAAGTTTCCGCCCCTTCTCCCGCACGTCACAGGCAATTTCCCCCGCAACGGCAGCCGAGTCGGTGTTCAGATTAAAGTTTACTGCGATGAGAAAATTCCGGGCGCCCACATTGCTGGCGCCAGTGCGTGCCACGGTGTCGTTATAACTATCCGGAGAGAAATCGGGACGCCTTGCGGGGTCTGCAATCTTTTCGGGAAGGGATTCGTATTCACCGGAGCGACAGTTGGCAAGATTGCGGCGGTCGGGAGTATATGCCGCCGCCTCATAACAATAGCAGGGGATTCCCAGTTCGCGGTACATCCGCTCCGCCAGCCCGCGCGCCATTTCCGCACACTCCGCAAGGGAAATGCCTTCCACCGGCACCAGCGGCAACACATCCACCGCCCCAATCCGGGGATGGGTCCCCTTATGGCTGCGCATATCCATGAGTTCCGTGGCTTTCTGGGCCCCGCGGAAGGCGGCTTCCACCACAGCTTCGGGCGCACCCGCAAATGTCACCACCGTGCGGTTGGCGGCATACCCCCTGTCAGTATGGAGAACTTTGACACCTCTGCCTTCGGCATCCCCGGAGGCGGAAATCGCCTCTACGATGGCATCCACCACTGCAGGATTGCGTCCCTCGCTGAAATTGGGAACGCACTCCATTATGCGCCGGCTCATTTGTTTATCATAATGTCGAGAATCATCTCGTCAGTCTTCTGCATACCGAACTTCCCGATGGTTCCAAGATTGGCTATTGTCTGCTCCACGTCATCGGCCACTATGCCGTCATTGGATCCGGCACTGACGTTTGACATTGCCAGAGCGGCGCTGCTCACCGCGCAAGCAACTCCGGTGGCCACCTTGAGGGCACAGCCCACCTTGGCCCCGTCGCACATCATTCCGGAGATGTTGGCAATCATATTCTTGACGGCATATCCCATCTGACCGACCGTTCCGCCGTTGAGCATCACTATGCCGCAGGCTGCTCCGGTGGATGCTATGACACATCCGCAAAGGGCGGAGAGGCGTCCCACATACCCTTTGATATGGATGGCCACGAGGTGGCTGAGAGCGAGGGCCCTCAACAATTCCTCCCGGGAAGAGCCATATTTCTCGGCAGCCGCCACGACCGGCATTGTCACGGTGATACCCTGATTGCCGCTGCCGCTGTTGCTCATTGCTGCAAGGGTGCAACCGGCCATACGGGCATCGGAAGCGGCAGCCGTCAGCGCCATGCAATGCGCCATCAGCCCTTCTCCGAAAATGGACTCGCTGGCGATAGTGTGGCCCACCTTCAGGCCGTATTCCCCTTTGAGCCCCTCATCCGCAAGATTTTTGTTGAGTCTGACTGCCTCTTCAATCCATTCTATCCTGTCAAGGGGAACATTTACGGCGAAATCGTAGATTTTGGCAAGGGTAAGGTTGTAATCCGAAATCTCCTTCTGGTTCTGACCGCAATCGCCGTCACCGGAGTGCGTAAGTTCGTCCAGAACCACGGTTTCGTCAGATTTGACATAGACTATGGCGTCATGCTTGTCGGCTATGACAACTTTGGAGCTGTGACCACCCTCAAATCTGCAGTGGGCCTCTATATAGAGTTTTCTCTTGGTGTCAGCCAGCGAAATGGTCACCTTGGACTCAAACTCACGGGCTTTACAGACATCGGCCGGGGTCAGGTCGTTCAGGACTTCCAGACCGTATTCCGATTTCCCGCACACCACGGCGAGAGCCACGGCGATTTTGAGGCCTACCATCCCGGTGCCGGGGATGCCGACTCCCATCGCGTTCTTCAGGATGTTGCCGCTCACCGCCACCTCCACCGCACTTACGGGCATATCGGCAAAACACTCCCTTGCACGGGCCACTGCCAATGCCACCGCGATGGGCTCAGTACAACCGAGTGCAGGCTTTACCTCGTTGTGAAGCAACTCCAGATAATCCTCACAGTTATACATAACTATAATTCCGAACGATTATATTTCAATGGGAACGGTCCTCTTGATGCGCTGGTCGAGGGAAGTGAGGGTTTCGGTTGCCATAACTCCCGGAATCTCCTGAATCCTGCCGTTGAGCAGTTCCATAAGATGCTGCGCATTGTGGGCATAGAGTTTGACCAGAATCGAATATGCACCGAGGGTGTATTGCGATTCCACTATTTCGGGAATCTTTTCGAGTTCCTCGACCACACTGTTGTACATCGAACCTTTTTCGAGGGTTATTCCGACATATACGCACATATGGAACCCCAGTTTTTCGGGATTCACGTGGAAGCCG
>JABUTP010000035.1:9879-18800 GCA_021443625.1 Bacteroidales bacterium
CGGGACTCCTCGTAAAGTCTGGAAAGTTTCTCCAAATCTTCGTAGTGGTAGTTGGGCACAGGTACCCCCTGCGGTCCGACATACCCTCTCAGAATGGCGTGGGTCAGAGGGTTGCCTTTGCTTTCCACCTCCCATCCGCGATAGATGAAGGTATGGCTGTGATGGGCGGCATAGATGGAATTCATCATCACCGCAAGGTCGCCGCCCGTAGGGTTTTTCATCCCCACCGGAATGTTCAGCCCGCTCGCCGTGAGGCGGTGCATCTGGTTCTCAACACTGCGCGCTCCCACGGCCACGTAACTCAGCAAATCGGAGAGATAACGGTGGTTTTCGGGATAGAGCATTTCGTCGGCGCAACTGAAACCGGTCTGACGCAACACCTTCATGTGGAGTTTGCGGATGGAGATGAGGCCTTTGAGCATATCGGAATTCCGGTTGGGGTCGGGCTGGTGCAGCATCCCCTTGTACCCTTCGCCGGTCGTTCTGGGCTTGTTGGTATATAACCTCGGAACAATGGTTATGACATCCGCCACCTTCTCCTGCACCCTTCTGAGCCGTTCGGCATATTCGAGCACGGCGTCCTCCCTGTCGGCGGAGCAGGGCCCTATTATGAGCAGCAGCTTGTCGCTTTCTCCGGTAAAGATGTCGCGCACGGCACGGTCGTTAGCCGTCTTTATGGAGGCGATATTCCCGTCAACCGGATACATCTCCTTGACTTCTTTGGGAACAGGCAGCTTGCGCCTGAAATCCATGTTCATAGTTTCCATTATTGTCATATTATTCGAGATTTGTCATTATGCCCAATTTTGCCAGGTCATCATAGAACCCCGGGTAACTTTTGTCCACCGCCCCGCTTCCATCGAGAGTAGCCCCGAAGAGGGTTGCAAGGAGAGTCAGGCTCATTGCTATCCGGTGGTCGTTATGGGAGTCGAACCCGACATCCGCCCCCTCCAATTTGTGGACGGCATCCGGTGACAGCGGATATATCGTGACCGAATTTTCCTCCACCCTGCTGCGCACACCGATTTTTGCAAGTTCGCTGCAGAGGTCTGCAATACGATCGCTCTCCTTTATCCTGAGACGCGCGGTGCCGAGGAACGTTGCGCCCTGCTTCACCGCCGCCAGAGCAAACAGCACCGGACCGAGGTCGATGCAGTTGCCTATGTCGATGGTCGGAGTCCCCTCCGAAATCGATTTGAAATGCTCCCTGTATATCCTGTCGCCCTGGCACGAAAATTCATTAAGTCCCCTCACCTCAACCTTTCCTCCAAGTTCATTCAAAGAGTCAAGAAAAGCGGCGTTGGACCAGTCCTTCTCGCACACAAGACACTTAACATCATATTCTGCACCGCCTTTAACATAAATGTTACAGCCGTCCATCCGGACATCGACATTTACTTTACGCAGGACATCTAAAGTAATTTCGAGGTACGGCCGGCTTTCCAACGAAGGGGCAATCCTGATGATGCTGTCCCCTTCCAGAAGGGGAAGGGCGAACATCAGTCCCGTGATGAACTGGCTGCTCACATTACCCTCCACGACATATTCTCCGGCAGAGAGGCACCCCTCTACCGTCAGGGAAGTTTCGGTTGCATTCCACGAAATCCCCCTTTCCGCAAAGAGTTTTTCATAGACACCGAGCCCCCTTGACATAAGTCTGGACGTCCCCGCAAAACGGGCCTTTCCGCAGAGAGCCAATGCCACCGGGATGAAAAATCTGAGGGTGGATCCGCTTTCGCGGCAGCACAACTCCGGCATCTGGCAATCCACCGGTGCGGAAGGCTCCATCACTATGGCTCCGTCCTCATATCGGAACCGTCCTCCGAGCGCACGGATGCAGTCAAGTGTTGCCGAAACGTCGTTTGACAACTCGACGTCACGCACCGTACAACCCTCTCCGCTCCGTGACGAAAGGAATGCCGCAAGCAGGTTGCGGTGGGCATAACTCTTGGAGCAGGGGGCATCCACAACGCCCGCTGCCACAGACTTGTATATTCTGCGGCGGCTCATTCTGCGGATTGAAGATTACAGAGGATGTCAATCGCCTCAAGATACCCCCGAAGGCCGTGTCCGGTGATTGTCGCCACGCACGCCTCGCGAACGTAACTTATCTGCCGGAACGGCTCCCGTTTGGACAAATCGCTGATATGAACCTCAACGCACGGGATGTTCACCGACTTCAAGGCGTCCAGAAGGGCCACACTCGTGTGAGTGTATGCCCCGGGATTCATCACTATGCCGTCCGCCCGGTCGCGCCACGCCTGCTGAATCCTGTCAACCAGCGCCCCTTCGTGGTTGGACTGGTAAATCCCGACTTCAACCCCCCTTTCCGAGGCATACCGGGATATCATGTTTTCCAAAGCGGAATAAGATTCCGAACCGTAAATCTGCGGTTCTCTGACGCCCAGCATATTGAGGTTGGGCCCGTTTATCACAACAATTTTCATTTTGCCCTCCTGTCTGATAAAATTTGCATTGCGGTGTCGGCGACATCGAGATTCGCATCTATCCTGACATCGCACACGCGGTTGTATATCGGATTTCGCTGCTTATATTTGGCGGACAGGGCATCTCTGCTGGAAGTCAGGGGCCTGTCCCTGGTAACCATCAGATTTTCCAGACGGCAATCGAGGAAATAGATGCGGGAGTTGGTTCTGAGACTTCTCACGTTGTCCAGATTGAGCACACTCCCCCCACCCGTTGCTATGACCGACGCCTGTTCGCGCGACATCTCTTGTATCACCTCACGCTCCACGCTGCGGAACTCCGCCTCACTGTGGCTCCTGAAATACTCCGGTATTGACATTCCGATACGCTGCCGTATAATCTCGTCGGTATCATGGAAGGGCCGGCCGAGACTTTTGGCGACCATTCTGCCGACGGTGGTCTTTCCAGAAGACGGCATTCCTATGAGGCACACGTTCTCCTTTTCGGATAACATTTCCCCGTAAATCGTGTGGCAAAGGTCGCCATAAACCCCGTGATCCATAAAAACGGCATTTGCGTGGAGAGCCTGGCTCACCAGCATATAGAGTCCCCCGACTGCGGGAATGCCCATCTCAAGGGCATCCACCACGAGGCGGCTCCTCAAAGGATTGTAAATGACATCGGCCACCCCTTCCAAATTCGGAAAAAGAGAAATATCTACAGGAACGGCTTCGGTATCGGGAAACATCCCGCAAGGGGTTGTATTGACTATGATGTGGACATCGGGACTGATCTTCTCAAGATTGTCGTAGGTCACGATATCTGCGGCATCGGATTGCCTCCGGGATGCCCTGAACACCCTTGCCGCCCCCAAATCCCTGACGAGAGCAAGCGCTGTGAGACTGGTGGCACCCGTACCGAGTATCAGCACGTTGCGCCCCTCCACGTCCATATCGGCCGAAGCGAGCAAATCCCTCATCCCCATATAATCGGTATTGTAGCCGTACAGTCTGCCGTCGCGGTTGACCACCGCATTGCACGCTCCTGCGGCCTTCACCTCCGGACTCATCCAATCAAGATGGGGAATAACGCTCCGCTTGTAGGGTATCGTCACGTTTATGGCGGTGAATCCTTTGGCTCTGAGGAAACCATCGAGGTCGGACGGGGCTATTTCGCAATGGTCATAAGGATACTCCCCTATCCTTTCGTGGATGGTTTTGGAAAAACTGTGTCCCAGATGCTCACCTATCAGGCCGTATCTCATAATCCCCCGGCTTCAGTTGAAGAAATTGTTGGACAAGCGCCCCCTGATGAGGTCGCAGAGCACTATCGCAGTCATACTGGTGACCACAATCGAAATGCGGCGGATAATGGCGGGGTCGTGCCTTCCCTTGATGGCGAGCATCTCCTCCTCACCAGTCTCCATATTGACCGTCTGCTGTGGTGCTGCTATTGAAGGGGTGGGTTTCACCGCGCAATTGAACACCACAGGCATTCCGTTGGACAAGCCTCCGTTGATGCCCCCGTTGTGGTTGGTTGTGGTCCTGATCCGATCGTTGCGACCCGCTGCAAAACAATCATTGCCGCTTTTGCCGGTAACGTCGGCAAAGCCGAATCCGAGGCCGAATTCAATCCCCTTGACTCCTCCGATGGAGAGCATTGCGTTGGCAAGTTCCCCTTCTACGCTTCCGAACCAGGGGGCGCCAAGTCCAGCCGGAAGGTTTGTAACCGCCGTCTGGATAATGCCCCCGATGGAGTCGCCCTCGCGCCTTACCTGTTCGATTTCAAGGGACATCTCCTTCTCGGCACCATCCATTATGACGGGAAAATCCTTTCCCTCCACCTCCCTTATCTGGGCAGATAGAACTTCGTCGTCAACCGTTTCAAACGGAGTGTCGCAGGCATTGCCGCATCTAAGGATATGGGTTCCGACTTCTATCCCGGCTTTGCGCAGGGCGGTAAGGCATATTGCCCCGACAGCCACTATGGGGGCCGTAATGCGCCCCGAAAAATGGCCTCCGCCACGATAGTCCTCGTATCCGTTGTGCACCAGATGGCTCACGAAATCGGCATGGGAAGGGCGTGCCAGAAGGCGCGTCTGCTCATAATCCGCGCTGCGGCAATCACCGTTCTCGATGATTATGCAGATGGGTTCACCGGTGGTATGACCGTTGAACACCCCGCTGACAATGCGGTAATCATCCCTTTCCACCCGGGCCGTCTCCTTGCTTCCCTGAGGGCGCCGTCTCGAAAGTTGTCTTGCAATAAACGCCTCATCAACCTCCACTCCCGCGGCAAATCCATCCAGGACCGCCCCTATTGCACTTCCGTGGCTCTCTCCGAAAAGAGTCATCCGGACATTGCGACCGATAGTGTTGTTCATAAAAGAATATCGTTAATGTTAATGCTGCAGAATTCAAATTCTCCCAAAGTATCCACCCTCACCACCGTAACCTCATCTCCTGAGGCCTTCTTGTCGTGGGCGATGTACTTCAGGAGTGTTTCTTTGGGGATGGATGTTGCAATGGGGAGGGAATACTTCTCAAGCACCTTTTCTATTTCCCGCCGCACATCCGCCCCCGAAAAATGGAGCATCCCTATGCCGACCGCCTCTCCGTGAAGCAATGTCCCACCGGATGCAGCCTCTATGGCGTGTCCCACCGTGTGGCCGAAGTTCAGTACGTGGCGCAACCCGCTCTCTTTGGGGTCTGCCTCCACCACCCGCCGCTTCAATTCGAGACACCTGCAGATTATGGCATCTATGTCACTGCGCAAATCTGCGGAAACGGCAATCTTCTCAAACAGCTGCCGGTCCATTGTGGCAGCCATCTTTATAGCTTCCGCCAGCCCGCTGTGCAGCTGCCTTTCGCAGAGGGTGTCCAGCGTATCGGGGTCAATCACCACCTTGCGTGGCTGGTGGAATGCCCCGATTATGTTCTTGACGCCGCAGAAGTCTATCGCCGTCTTGCCGCCGATGGACGAATCGAGCTGCGAAAGGAGTGTCGTGGGTATGTTGTAGAAATCGATTCCCCGCATAAAGGTCGCTGCAGCCAGCCCCGCCAGGTCACCCACGACACCACCGCCCACCGCCACCACCTTGTCGGTGCGGGTGAACCGCTCGCGCGTCATAAGTTCCAGAAGATCCGTAAGACTCTCCAATGATTTGCTCGCCTCTCCTTGGGGAACCACCTTCAGAAAAGGTTGTTCGGCATTGTCAAGCACCATCCGGGCATATTTCTCCGGCACGCCGCTGTCGGTCACCACCAGCGTCTTGCCGCCGAGGTCCAGATGCTCCCCCACACGAGCCAGCGCCCCCCTCTCCACCACGATGTCGCAGGTGTCGCATCCGGAAACCTCCACAGCATGACAGGGCGCCTCGAAACCGTTGAGACAGGACTGGTAGCGTTTCGAAATGGCAAAGATGCCCTTCAGGAAATCAATGTAGTATTTCCTTATCTCTTCATCCTCTATGAGCCGGCTGTTTGCGGCAATTATCCGGCTTTCCCTCACCGGATCGGCTATCGTAAGACCCATCTCCCGCTTGCTCTGCGCAATTTCACGGGCGGCCAGCATCCGTTTCTCGAAGAGGGCGGCCATTTCGTGATCCACCTCATCAATGATATTGCGCTTTTCTTCTATCATTATCAATAGTTTTGGGCTGTTGAATTGACAAATTTAATAACTTTGGCCGAAAATTGCGCCGGAAGCAACCTGACGCCTAAAAAAATCATCATTATGCAACTTGACGGAAGAAGAAAAAGTACAAACGTGGAAGACCGGCGCGGCCGCTCAATGTCTGCCGGGAAAATCGGCGGACTGGGATTGGGTGGTATAATAATCGTTGGAATAATAACATTGCTGATGGGGGGCAACCCTGCCGATGTGTTCCAGTACATTGACACGGGCAGCGACATCACCACCTCGGCGCCGTACGTCGAGAGTGCCGAAGACAAGGAACTTTTCGACTTTGCGTCAATCATTCTGGCCGGCACCGAAGATGTCTGGAGTGAGATTTTCCGCAAAAACAACCTCACCTACACTCCCCCGAAACTCGTCATTTTCAACGGCTCGGTACAATCCGGCTGCGGCGGGGCCACTTCCCAGTCGGGACCGTTCTACTGCAGTGCAGACCAGTGCGTCTATCTCGATTTGTCCTTCTTCAAGGATATGCAGAAGCAGCTCGGCACCAGCGGGGATTTCGCGTGGGCTTACGTCATTTCACACGAAGTGGGGCATCACGTGCAGTATCTCCTCGGCACCCTGTCGGAGGTTCACCGCCAGCAGGCCTCCTCGGACAAGAAACTGGCCAACCAGCTGAGCGTCCGTCTCGAACTTCAGGCCGATTTCTATGCCGGCATCTGGGGCTATCATGACAACAAGAACTTCAATTCCCTTGAGGATGGAGATATCGAGGAGGGACTCAATGCCGCCACCGCCATAGGGGACGACCTGCTGCAGAAACAGGCCTACGGCCGTACCGTTCCCGACTCGTTCACCCACGGCACATCCAAGCAGCGCACCAAGTGGCTTAAGAAAGGGCTTACCACGGGCAACCCCGCCCTCGGCGACACCTTCAGTCCCAGATACAGCGACCTGTAGCCGTTCAGAAACTCTCCCCGATGATTTCCGGGGCAATCAGACGATAACCTGCGTCACTGAGGTGCAGGAGGTCTTTGGCGAAGCACTCCTTGCGGAGTTCCCCTTTGTCAAGCATCTTTTTGCCGGGGTCTATATACTTGACGCCAGTCCTGCGGGCCAGCTTCGCCATCTTCTTGTTGAGCGGAGCCACCCTCTTTCCATATTCTCCCCCACGGGGCAGGATGCCGCAAGCCACCAGCTCCGCATCGGGATGGCGGACGGCTATTGCTTTCCACAGCAGTTCCAACCCTTCAAGAATATCCTCATCGGTGCTGGTGGAGAGGTTGTTCGTTCCTATCAGCACCACTATCCTTTTGGCATTGAGGTCATCCGCTTCGCCGTGATAAACCCGCCACAGCACATTCTCAACCCGGTCATAACCGAAACCCAGATTCAACGCCTTTCCATCCATCATCTCGAGCCACGAAGGTTCGCCCTGCTCGGTTTCCTGCCAGAAATGGGTAATGGAATCCCCTATCAGCACCAGATCGTATTCACCGCCGGCACCCTGTGCCAATTTATCCTGATGCCTCCGGGGCCAGTCGTAATTGTCCCTGTCCTGCCGGCGCGGTCTGGCGGCATAGACATCCCCCTCCGGCTCCCTCAGAATCTCCCTCAGCAACTTTTCGTAGGCATCCGCATAAGCGGTCATACCCAAATCGGTGGAATGCACCCCCTCCACGGTCGCATCCTGAGGCAGGGCTATGTCATCGATTGAGCAATGGTAGAGATTCTCATCCCCCGCCGCCCTGAGTTCCTCATAAACCTCCTTCTGAATCCGGTTCGCCTCGATATACCCCGCTTCGGCCCCTATCGCCACGGAGTGCGGATAGCCGCAGTGGTCCGCAAGAATTACAGGGGTTGTCGGGTGGCTTTGGCGGATGATATGCACAGCGTTGGCAATGGTATCCTTCAACCGTAAGGTAAAATAGTCCAAATTGGGCAGCGCATCTATAAGAAACACCGCCGGGTCAAGTTCGGCCACCAGCGACACCACCTCCGTTTCAAGTTTGGCATTTCCCGAAAACCCGAGATTCACCACGGGGCGGTCGAGGCGGCGCTGCAGGATGTTGGTCCACGCCATGGCGGGACGCGACGCGCAGGCCCCCTGGGTGATGGATGTCCCGTAACATACAATGGGCCTCTCCCGCCTGACCGGCACGAACTCGAAGAAAGCGCCGTTCTCCACCCCAATCTCCATCTGCTCCACCCCATTGTAAAGGGGGAGATAAAGGGTGTAAAGCACCGGCTTCCGGGGTTTCTTCCCCCTGAAATCAATCTTGCCGAAAGTATATACTACCGAATCTTTCGATGAAAAATCATTGATTCCGCCCACGAAAATCTCGTCCCCCTCCCGCGTCATTGCATACAGATCCACCCCGGACACGCCGGTTGAAGGCATGTGCGGCATATTCAGCCCCGACCGCACACTGTATCTCACCTTGATTTCTTCGGCATCGGTACGGAAACAGAGTGATTCTCCGGCATTCTGCCTGGAGAGTCCCCAGACGGGCTTTCTGACCGTCCCGGCCACCCTGGCGGGAAAACGGTCATAGAAATTGAGACGGGCTTCCCCCTGCCAGGCCTGCCCCTGAATCACCGGAAAACCTGCGCTTTCGGGATTATGCCAAACCTGGGCCGCCCCCTGAACAAGGGCGAAAAATGCGAGAACGAGAGTAATTGCAAGGCGTTTCATAATGCGAAGTCATTCTTTATGTGTACCAGAAGGAATCTTTTCAATATAAATGACATCCGGTTTATACATGGAATGGAGCATCCTTAGCTGAATTCTAAGTTGAAGTGCAACGACTTCCGAAGTCAAAGTTATACATTTTTTTGAAATACTCCAGCGGCGT
>JABUTP010000036.1 GCA_021443625.1 Bacteroidales bacterium
AAGTTGGAATACAGTGCGACTCTGCAGCTCAAAAGGCTCCGGCTGCTCGATGACGGCACCATCTTCACAGGAGAGAGTGCCGGCATGAGATATGACCGGAACACCTTCACAATAGAGTTTGAAAGCATCTGTTTCAACTTCCAGCACGATATAGCGTATCAGTATATGCTGGAAGGTTACGATGCCGAGTGGTCCCTCCCCTCCCAGCGGCAGGAGGTGCAATACACCAACATACGACCGGGCAGATACACCTTCAGGGTCAGGGGAATCAGCCGGCACGACGGACGCATACTGGACGAGAAGGTTATGGCGATAAAGGTGGCGAGACCCTGGTGGAACAGCGTCTATGCCTGGATTTTCTACCTTTCGATGCTTTCGGCAACCATCCTGCTGGCGTGGAGGTATTTCTATTCGCGTGTCGAACGCCGCTACTTTGACGAGAAGATTGACTTCTTCATCCATACCGCACACGACATCCGGACCCCTCTCAGTCTCGTGCTGGCGCCGTTGGAAGATCTCGGGCGTAACGGTTCGCTGGACGAAGACGGCAAACGATATCTCTCGATAGCCCGGCGCAACGGCGACAAACTGATGTCGATGATAGGACGTCTGCTCGACTTCCAGAAGTCCGACTTGACTGGAACCCCTCTCAGGATGCAGATTTTCAACCTCCGCACCATCCTGACATCGGTTGTGGAAAAATTCGTCCCTCTGGCCTCACAGAAGACGATTTCCCTCACCTTGGATTCCTGCCCCGACGATTGCCTGATAAAGGCCGACGGCGAACTCATAGACAAGGTTATGGACAATCTCGTTTCCAACGCCATCAAATATACCGGCAGCGGCGGGGAAGTCCATATCAGTGCCTGGGCCAAACCCCGTACGGTCTATATAGAGGTGGCGGACAACGGCATAGGCATACCCCTGAAAGCCCAGAAGAACATATTCCAACGATTCTACAGGGCAGACAACGCCGTCAATATGCAGGAAACCGGAAGCGGCATAGGGCTTTTGCTGTCGCGCCGCCTGGTACAGTTGCACGGAGGGTTCCTCAGTTTCAGGAGCAGCGAAGGGGAAGGCACCGTGTTCCGCATCTCCCTGCCGTTGGAGGCTGCTGCAGACTCTGTCGAACCCCCGATACCGGCTGAGACTCAGCAACTGGAAACTATCCGGGTCATTGTCCCACCGACTGCAGACGAAACTCAGGAAATTCGGGAGCAGACGGACTGCGACACCATATTGTTTGTAGATGACAATGAGGAACTTTGCAGTTATGTCCGACTCTCTTTCAGGAGTTTTTACAATGTTGTCACATACACCAACCCTCTCGACGCCCTGCAGTATCTGCGCGACGGAGGCATCTGCGACATTCTGGTTTCGGACGTGATGATGCCCGAGATGCCGGGCGACGAACTGTGCCGCAGCATCAAGGAAAATCCCGAAACCCAGTGGCTGCCTGTGATTCTGCTCACGGCCCGTTCGGGCAGGGATTTTATGATAGAAGGCCTGGGCAAAGGGGCTGACGATTATGTGGTCAAGCCGTTTGACCCGGCCATCCTGCGCAGCCGCATCGAGACACTGCTGGCCAACCGCCGGCGGCTCAGCAGTTATTATCTTGATCGTTCGGCGGAACTCACCCGCGACGGAATGTCTGCGGAGGCAAATCCCGAGATCGGCAAAGGAGCAAGCGAGGCCGACAGACTGTTTGTGGATAAGGCGACGAGAACAGTCATTGAGCATATCGCCGACGTGGAGTTCAGTGTGGATACCTTCTGCCGCGAAATGGCGATGAGCCGAACCCTTCTCTACGGCCGTCTCAAGACTCTCACTTCCCACTCGCCGCAGGATTTCATCCGTTTCATAAGGCTTGAAAAGGCTGCTTCGCTGCTTAGGGAAGGGACCTCCGTGATGGACGTTTCCATAATGACCGGATTCGTCAATTCCAAACACTTCAGCACCGTTTTCAAGCGTCAATACGGGATATCCCCAAGCAGATTTTGTCAGAATTGAAACCTTTTATGATAGAATTCAAACCCCGCCAATGAAATCACGGGGTTAGATTTGTATCATGAAAAGAATAAAATCACTGGTTCTTGCAACTATTCTTGCCGGATGCACCGGCAACATCTCCGCCCAGGATTACGAACTGGTGTGGGGCGACGAGTTTGACGGCAACACTCTCGGGACTTTGTGGAATGTCGAGGTGGTGGCCAATCCCTCCAACAACGAGCTGCAGCATTACACCGACCGGAGCGAAAACGTCCGTATCGAAAACGGCAATCTTGTCCTTACCGCCCGCCGCGAAAATTACGGCAAGCGCAAATTCACTTCAGGCCGCGTGAACACCTTCGGCAAGGTGACGTTCACCCACGGGAGGATTGAGGCGAGGGTTAAGCTGCCCCGTCTGGCAAACGGGCTTTGGCCGGCATTCTGGATGATGGGAGATGACCCCTCCCCCGCATCCTGGCCCGCCTGCGGTGAAATTGACATATTCGAAGCCGGCCACAAGGACGGCCTGACAAGCGGCAATTCAGAAAGGTTGTTTGCCGGCTGCCTCCATTGGGGCAGGGATATCCCCGGCCACGAAATGCTCTATCTCGGCAGCAGGGTGGCCGAATACGACATCACGGGCGATTACCATATATTCTCCGCCGTCTGGGATGAGAGCGAAATCGCCTTCTACCTCGACGACTGCGCAGAACCATATTACACGGCAGACATAGGCGGACAGACATCCGCCGGTGCCTATTTCCACCACCCGTTCCACATCCTGTTCAACCTTGCCGTAGGCGGAGACTATCCCGACATCCACGAAGAGGCCGGCATCACCGCTCTTGCCGGCAGCAAGGCTGAGGCGTCAATGTATATAGATTACGTGCGCGTATATCAGAAAGCTGGTGCCCGCAACGTCAGCGTAAAGGAAACACCCCGGAAGGTTTCCATGGATTCCAAGGATTTCATCCTCCCCTCAGCACCCAAGCCGGCACACCCCTCCTCCAACGTAATCGCGATAGCCGGCAACTGGTACAGCCGTGTCGGGGACGGAGACTTCGCCACGTGGAGCTCACCCGGGGAGTCTCTCACCTACGTTAAGACCGACCTCAAGAAGCGGGCCCGCAGAATCCGGAACTTCACATACGTTGGATACAACATCCGTCGTGACTACGGCGTAGTGGATTGCTCCAAGATGAGTGCGCTACATTTTGACGTATATGTCACGGAAGGGATGTCGATCGGCGTGACACCCGTTTCCAAAGACCCCCTGGACGACGATTCGCGCAATGTGGAGCACGTGTTGCGGTTTGATGTCCAGCCCGGCTGGAACTCCATCGACGTCCCGCTCATAGAATTCCGCCGCGGCACCCCCGGATTCGATCTTTCAAGGATACATCTGCTTAAATGGGACGGCGGCAACGGAACCTCTGACATTGTCATAGACAACGTATATTTCTATCATAATTAACCAATAAACCAACCAACATGAGATTTTCAATTCAAAAGATGCTTTGCCTGCTGGGCATTGTCACCGCAATGTCGGCAGCAACGGTGCAAAGCGCTAAAGCGGCTGAAGCCGTGCAGAATTCTCAGCAGAACTACCAGATTACCGGTGTTGTGACCGACGGTACCCTGCCGGTAATCGGAGCATCTGTAGTGTATGGCACCAAAGGCACGGTCACCGATCTTGACGGCCGTTTCACCATAGAGGTGGAACCCGGCACTATGTTGACCTTCAGTTGTCTCGGCTACAAGACTGTCGAGATGGCCGCAGCCGACGGAATGCTGGTCACCATGCCCGAAGACGCCACTCTGCTTGAAGGAACAGTAGTCACCGCCCTCGGCATCAAGAGGGACCGCAAGGCTCTCGGTTACGGCCTGGGCGAAGTCAAGGGTGACGACCTTACCAAAGCCAAGGAGACCAACGTCATCAACTCTCTGGCAGGAAAAATCCCCGGCCTGGTCATCAGCCAGACTGCAGGCGGGCCTTCGGGTTCCACCCGCGTAATCCTGCGAGGCAGCACCGAGATGACCGGCAACAACCAGCCCCTCTATGTAGTGGATGGAGTGCCTCTCGACAACAGCAGCTTCGGCTCGGCTTCCACATCGGGCGGATACGACCTCGGTGACGGCATCTCAGCCATCAACCCCGACGACATCGAGACTATGACGGTGCTCAAGGGCCCCGCCGCTTCCGCACTCTACGGCAGCCGCGCATCCCACGGCGTAATCCTCATCACCACCAAACAGGCGAGCAAGGAACGTTACAGCATCGAGTACAACGGCACTTTCACGATTGACACCCAACTGGCCAAATGGAACGACATCCAGCAGACATACGGTATGGGAAGCAACGGCACATATTCGGTAAACGCCGTTTCCAACACCAACAAGAGCTGGGGTCCCAAGGCTGACGGCACCAACATGCTGAAGTATTTCGACGGCGTGGAGCGCCCCTATCTCATCATTCCCGACAATACCTCCAACTTCTTCCGCACCGGTTTCACCACCACCAACTCGGCGGTTCTCGGCGTAACCAACGGCAAGACGGGTGTCCGCTTCACATTCACCGACCTCAGGAACAGCGACATCGTTCCCAATTCCGGAATGGACCGCGACATATTCAACCTCAGGGCCAACACCTCCGCCGGCAAGTTCGACTTCGACTTCAGCGGCAACTACACCCACGAGAACGTCAACAACCGTCCCGCACTCGGCGACAGCAAGTCCAACGTGGGCAAGAACCTCATGACCCTTGCCACCACCTACAACCAGGAATGGCTCAAGACCTACGAAGACGACCGCGGTGAATACTGCAACTGGAACGGAATGGACCCCTACAACGTGAATCCCTATTGGGACATCTACAAGAACAGCAACCTTTCAAAAAAAGACATCTTCCGTCTGTCCGGCAAGGTGGTGTTCAATGCAAACGAGCATCTCAAGATTCAGAGCACGCTCGGTTCGAGCATGACCTGGTTTGACTTCCAGGACTACAAGGCTCCCACCACCCCGGGATTCGAGTCGGGCTACCTGCTGGAGAACAGGTATGCCAACAATATGCTCAACTTCGAGACTCTGGCCCTCTACAACAATCGTTGGGGCGACTTCGACCTCAACGCCACCTTGGGCGGCAACGTCTATCGGGTCAACAACGACAATCTGACAATCACCGCTCAGGATATGAAAATCCGCGACGTGGTGAGCATAATGAGTTTCAACGAAGTCAGCACCCAGCCCTCGAGTTACCGCAAACTCATCAACTCGCTGTTCGCTTCGGCAAGTCTCGGATGGCGCCATATGCTCTATCTCGACGCCACCGTCCGCGGTGACCAGTCATCCACCCTTCCCGTAAAGAACAATCTTTACATCTATCCTTCGGTATCGGGCAGCTTCGTCTTCTCCGAACTGTTGAACACCGGCAGCGGATTCACCTACGGAAAACTTCGCGCTTCGTGGGCACAGGTGGGTTCCGACACCGACCCCTACCAGCTCGGTCTGGTGTATTCCAAGTCCAAGTTCAGTTATCCCGGCTACACCATCGGTTTCGTTGACAACACCACGATGCCCAACAAGGACCTGCTCCCCACCAGGACCAACTCCATTGAACTCGGTCTCGACATGCGTATGGTCAACGACCGCATCGGCCTGGACATCACCTATTACAGGCAGTCGAGCCGCAACCAGATTATCGGTATGGCGACATCCTGGACTTCGGGTTACACCTATCGTCTCATCAATGCCGGCGAAATCCGCAACTCAGGTATCGAGATTGCCCTCAACACCCGTCCGGTACAGATGGGCGACTTCTCTTGGGATTTGAACCTCAACTTCTCGAAGAACAACAACAAGGTCATCTCGCTTGTTGACGATATGGATATGTTCGAACTCGAGAAGGCTGCCTGGCTGGACGTTCAGGTGGCCGCCAAGGTGGGCGAGAACTTCGGCTCAATCATCGGCCCCGACTTCGTGAGGAACTCCAAGGGAGAGATTGTAATCGACCCCGCCACCGGACTCCCCTGCTACGACAAGAGCAATCACGTGCTCGGCAACGCATCCTGGGACTGGACCGGTGGCCTGCTAAGCAACCTGACGTGGAAGAATCTCTCGCTCGTGGCGCTGTTTGACGTCAAGTGGGGTGCCGACCTCTATTCAATGTCTGCCCGTGCCGCTTATGAGAGCGGCAAGAGTTCCGCGACACTGGAAGGCCGTGACGAATGGTATGCATCCGAAGAGGCCCGCATCGCGGCAGGTTTCCCCAAGGGTTCCCCCAACTGGACTCCCACCGGTGGTTTTGTGGCCCCCGGCGTCATCGACAATGGTGACGGCACCTATCGTCCCAATGATGTCATCATAAATCCCGAGGACTACTGGATGTCCGTCTGCCGCAACGCCCCGGCGATGTTCGTGTATGACAACTCCTACATCAAATGCCGCGAGATTACCCTCTCCTACTCTCTTCCTTCGAATATTCTCAAAGACTCGTTCGTGAAGGGCGCCACATTCTCGTTCGTGGCCCGCAACCCCTTCATAGTATGGAAGAACATCCCCAACATCGACCCCGATTCCAACTACAACAACACAACCGGTATGGGACTCGAATACGGTTCGCTCCCCTCACGCAGGAGCTTTGGTTTCAACGTCAACCTGAAATTCTAACGACCCGAGCGATATGAAAAAGATATTATACAGCGTTTTGTCAGTCATTCTGGCGGGAATGTCACTTGCATCCTGCTCAGACAAGTTCATGACTGACTTCAATACCGACCCTTCCAAGGCAATGTCGATGGACCCCAACGCACAGCTGACCACCGCGGAGCTGCTTCTCAACGGAGACCTCGGCATGGTGGAGATCTATCGCAACTACCTCTACGCTTTTACCCAGCAGTTGATGGGTTGCTGGAACACCACCAACTACGGCGGCAGGCACACCCTTGCCGACAACGAAACCCAACGTGTCTGGGTAACCCTCTATTCCCAGGGAATCAAGAATGTCGTCAGTGGAATAAACAATTCGGAGAAAGGCTCCAACATCGAGTCGGCGCTCCGCATCTGGCGTGTATATCTGAGTTCCGTCATCACCGACATCTACGGCGACTGCCCCTACAGCGAGGCCGGTTTGGGATATATCGACGGCATCAGCAACCCCAAATACGACTCACAGGAAGATATCTACAACGATTTCTTCAAGGAGCTTGCCGAGGCCGGGGCAAATCTGGACCGTTCCCGCGACATCATCACCGGCGACCTCATTTATGACGGCGACATAGAGAGCTGGAAAAAGCTGGCCAACTCGCTCCGTATGCGTTTTGCGATGCGTATCTCCAATGTCAGTCCCGAAAAAGCACAGGCCGAGTTCGAAGCCGCCCTTGCGGCTGACGGCGGCATCTTTACCTCCAAGTCGGACGATGCACTTGTAAAACACATGAGTGTGGCATTCAGCTTCGGTCAGGAGTCCTACAGCGACTATCGCGGCAACTCCCTTTCGCAGCTTATGTTTGGCAACGACCCCTCCAACAACCCGAGTTTTGTATGCTCCACATTCTATAATATGCTTACCGAGAAGAATGACCCCCGAGCCTACAGCATAATGCGTTACTATTTTGACGGCTTTATGAGTGCAACGAGCCCCGACGGCCGCATCGACATCACCGACGAGGTTCTCGAGAAGGGGGTGAAGGTTTATCCCCGCGACCCGGGTGCATACGCCTGGGAACCCTGGCCCAGCCAGTTTCACGAGAGCGAACTCATAGCAGCGGCTGCAAGTTCACACCCGGGAGTAAGTTTCGAATTGAAGTATGAACTCGAACCCAAGATTGCCACCAACTTCCTGAGGAGCGACAACCCCGGCGTTATCATAACTTTTGCCGAGACCCGTTTCCTCCTTGCGGAAGCAGCATCGAAAGGATGGGCGGTCGGCGGCAGTGTCAGCGAATACTATGGGGCCGGCGTCAGTGCAGCCATCAGGTTCCTTGCCGACAACTATGCCACAAGAATCATTACCGATGGCGAGATTGAGGCATACATCAATGCAAACCCCGTGGTGGAAGGCAATGCGGAGCAGTGCAGATATGCAATCAACAGCCAGGCGTGGATTCTGCATTTCACCAATCCCAACGAGTGCTGGGCCAACCAGCGCCGCTCGGGATATCCCCGGCTCAAGTCACCCGCAGAATACGGTTTCGGCCAGTTCCTGACAGGCGGCTCCGAGATTCCGGTGCGCCTGCCCTATCCCGTTCTCGAATCTTCTTACAACAAGAAGAACTATGACGATGCCCTCAGCCGTATGGGCGGCACCGACAGTTGGAATACCCACTTGTGGTGGGACGTTGACTAACCCATATTCCCTGATCAACAATGAAAAGATTCAATATACTTTTAGTTTTCTCCGCATTGTTGCTTGGCTTTGCATCCTGCAATGAAGCCGAGCCCTTTGCGACCGCCGAAGCCGAGGATTATCCGAGGATTCTGGATCCCATATTCCCCGACCGCCAGAACGGCAATCTCGCGGAGTTCAACACTCACAAAAGAGATGCGAACCTCGAAATGGCGCTTACCGTTACTCCCGCCGCATATACCACAGTGAAATGGTTCATCGACGGCACTGAAGTGCACGAGGGGCATTCAATTGACATGAATCTCCCCGCCGGATCTTATGTTCTCCGTATGGAGGCCACAACAATGGCGGGTAAATCGACTTACCGCGAAGGCATCGTCAACGTTGAACCTCTTGACGACGACCCCTATTCCGAGAAGAAAGGAATTGAGCGAGTCATCGCTCCCGGCTGCCCCGCAGTTCTGATTGGCTGTAACCTCAACTCCATCACCGGCGTTGTGATAGGAGGCAGAACCATCGGCGCCGGCTCGGAAGACGGCGAATATCTCGGCTACGTCGTTCCCGAGGATCTCGAGGAAGGCGAGTACCGCGTGGAACTTGTGGATGCCGAAGGCAACCGCTTCGGGGCCAACAAAGTCACTGTAAGCACCAAGCCCCTGATTGTGGATGGCTTCAGCCGCAGCACACCGGGCAGCGAGTGGGTTTTGTCCGGCATCAATCTCGAAACCATCAAGTCATTTGACATCTCGGGCACTGCAATCACCTCGTTCGTAAGAAAATCCGCCACGGAAATCGTGTTGACCTTCCCCGACCTTGAGGAGGGAGAATACTCCATCAGCGCCCTCGACGCAGACGGATATCCGGCATATTTCTATTATGACGGCATGGAGCAGAGCGCTGCCGTTGTAAGTGTCTCGGGCGAGAAGACCCTCTGGGAAGGGCATCACTACGTTTCATGGGTATATGAAGACGGACACCCCAACAAGGTATTCGGCTTCATATCG
>JABUTP010000037.1:0-9299 GCA_021443625.1 Bacteroidales bacterium
GCAAAACTGCTGGAAATGGTGGCCACCGCCGTGCCCGGTGTCAGAATCCGATTCTCCACCTCCCACCCCAAGGATATGAAAGACGAGGTTCTCGAAACGATGGCTTCGCTGCCCAACATCTGCCACCATATCCACCTGCCGGTGCAGTCCGGCAGCAACGCCATGCTGGAGAAGATGAACCGCAAGCACACCCGCGAGTGGTACCTCGGACGGATTGCCCGCATCCGCGAAATAATGCCCGACTGCGCCATCTCCACCGACGTCATAGCCGGTTTCTGCGGAGAAACGGAGCAGGACCACAAAGACACGCTGGCGCTGATGCAGGAAGCCGCCTTTGACGCCGCCTTCATGTTCCAGTATTCGGAGAGGCCCGGCACGAAGGCCGCCCGCCACTTTACAGACGACGTGCCGCCTGAGACCAAGACCGCCCGTCTGCAGGAAATCATCGAACTGCAGGGACGCCTTTCGCAGGAGAGCAACCGGAAGGATGTCGGAAAGTGCTTTGAGGTGCTGGTGGAAGGACGTTCCAAACGCTCCGCCGAAGATTTGATGGGGCGGACCCAATACAACAAAACCTGCGTGTTCCCCGGCAAGGGGCACAAGAGCGGGGATACGGTGAAAGTCATCGTAAAGGATTGCTCCCCCGCCACCCTGATTTGCGAAATAGCGGAATAAATTTGCCAACAACAGGATTTTTCAAAATAACACAATATGAACAAAGTCATCTCATCGCCCAAAGCCCCCGCTGCAGTCGGGACTTACAGCCAGGCAATCCTCGCCGGCAACACCCTCTATGTTTCGGGACAACTCCCCATTGACGCCGCCACCGGCGCCTTCCCCGAAGGCGGTATCGAGCCGCAGCTCCATCAGATTTTCAAGAACATCGGGTACATCCTGGAAGAAGCCGGATTCGGTTTCAAGGATGTCGTGAAGACCACCGTTCTCCTTGCTGATATCGCCGACTTTGCGACACTCAACGAGGTCTATGCTCAATACTTCTCGGCCCCGTATCCCGCAAGAGCCGCATTCCAGGTGGCCGCCCTTCCCAAAGGTGCCCGCGCCGAGGTGGAACTGGTTGCCGTAAAATAGGTTATTGTCTCAGCCAAAGGGTTGGATTCTGCTTCGCGGTTCCTTTCCAAATCTGGAAATGGAACTGCGAAGCGGTTTTTTCGGTACCCTCGGTGGTACCTATCAACTCCCCCGCCGAAATCTGCTGCCCGACCTTGACGCCGGTCTTGGCAAGTTTGCAATAGAAGGTGAAATATTCGCCGTGCTGCACCAGGACGCACTGGTTGTATCCCGGCATAATCAGAATCTGCTTGACAACGCCATCGAACACACACCTTACGTCACTCCCGCCCGTGGCCGAAATGGTGATGCCGTTGCTCTCGGGCAGCTGGATATTCTTGTAAACCGGATGGTTGTGGACGCCGAACTCCTCCACTACCACTCCCCGGATGGGCCAGGGGAGATTTCCCTTGTTCTGTTCGAATTTCCCCGAAACAGTGTAGTCAATCTCTTCCTTTTTCTTTACCTCCCTGCTCAGCAGGCGCTCTATCTCCTGATTGAGTTTCTGCGCCTGGCTCTTCTTGGCCGAAAGTTCGCGGGTGTATTTCTTACGGTCACGAGTAAGTTGGGAAGCCATCTCCTTCACTTTTTTCTCCTCTGCCAGAATCTTCCGGTATTCCTCCTCGCGGTCCGATTTCAGCGCTCTCGCCTCTTGGGCCAGCGACTCGAGTTCGGCTTTGCGCGTTTCGATTTCCGACTGCAGGGACTTGATTTCCCTCGCCTGTCCGTTGACCACGTTCGAGAGGTTTTTGAGATATGCGAAACGGCGGTAACCCTGCCCCGGATTCTCTCCGGCCAGGACATACATGAACCAGACCCGCTGGTCGCGGTTCTTGTAAGTGTTGTATATCAGGTTGCGGTAATAGGCCGACAACGTATCCACCCGTGCCTGCAGGCGGTTGTTGGCGGCTTCCTTCTCCTTGATTTCCTTTTCCAGTCCGGCGATAATCTTGTTGGACTCATCCACGAGACTGCGGCGGTTGGCGACTTTCTTCTTGACCAGAACCAACTCCTGACCGGTCGATTTCTCGAGCTTGGCGGTATTTTTGAGCTGGCCGTCTATCACGGCTATCTCCTGCTCCAATTTGCGCAGCTGTTCGTTTTTACGGGAGACGTCCTGACATAATGCGACAAGGGGCAGTACCAGCAATGCGGCTGCCGCAATGCCTCTGGAAAATATCCTGTCAAGAGCCCTGTGCATATATGGATTGGATGAAGATCTGTTGAATAACTGTGCCGCGCCCTATTGTGCGTATCTGTTGGCCTGTTGTCTATAGACCTCCGCCCTGTCCTTGTCTCCGAGGGCCTCAAGCACCGCCGCATAATGCCGCAGCACCGCCCCGCTCTCCTTGCCTCCGTAAATCATGGCGTGCTTGAAATGGGCTTTCGCCTCAAGATCCTGCCCCATAAGGTGGAGTATCCAGGCGTAGGTGTCGAGATAGGTGCAGTTGTCAGGCTCCTGCTCTATTGTTATACGGCTCATTTCCAGCGCCTTGCGCAAATCCTTGGGAGGCTTGGCCATCGGGGAGGGGTAACGCTCGCTTATGTAGTAGGCATAATTGTTCAGGATAGGGGCATATCTGGGGTTGATTTTCAAGCCCCTCTCGTAGTATTTGAACGCGGTCTTCTCGTCGTACTTCTCATAGCACATATCCCCCAAAGCCGAGCAGCACATCAGGACATTGGCACTGTCCTTCGGCGCCAGAGCCAACATCTTTTCGTAATCTGCCATAGAGTTATCCTTCCTGTCGAGATGCCAATACGTGAGTGCCCTTATCTGAAGAATCTCCAGATTGTCCGGGAATCGACCGAGGGCCGCTGATGATGCTCCCAGAAGGGCATTCCAATCTTCCGAATAATAGAGCATCGCCACATAATTCATGGTCTGGGAGAACGAATCGGGGTAAATCTCCGTCGATGCCTTTGCCAGTGCAAGCGCCTGGTCGATATGGCCCGTGCTCCACATATAACCCGAAGTGAAATTTATAACCACTGTGTCCATCGGGGCCGACTGGAACACCGCCATCACCATTGAATCCACCTGAGGGGTAAAGGTCTGCACGAATTGGGGAGAGGCGACCACCGACTCCATATAATCGACTTTTGCGTTGGGGCTTACCGCGGCGTCCCCCAGAAAAGGCATAATGTTCTCGAAATAGAGGTCGTACTGGCTTTTGGCCCTGTGGATATGCGCCTTGCCGCAGCGCGCCCGGCTCATCGTAGGCTCGTTTTCCAGGGCCTTGTCGAAATATTCCAGCGCCAGTTCATCCTTGTAAGTGGCGGCACAGATTTCGCCCAAAGCACACGCCACCCTCGCGGATCCCGTTTCGTTGAAACATTCTTCAAGGCAGGCCAGCGCCTCCTGAGGCTTGTTCTGCGACGAGAGCAGGTCGGCCCTTGTCATGACCGTCAAATCGGATTTCCCCACAAGTTCCTCAATCTTGTCCAGCACATCCAGGGCCTTTTGGGATTGTCCGGACGACATATAGAGACCGATAAGGTCGAAATAAAGGGATGTGCGCTTGGGAGCTTTCTCAAGGAGTTCCTCCAGAATGGCGGCCGCCTCGGCATTCTTGCCGGCCTGCTGGTATCTGGTGGCAAGCGTGTAACTGTACCAGAAGTTGTCGGGGTCCTTCTCAAGGGCCTTTTTCAGCATAGAGGTTGCCAGAGTGCTGTCCCTGAGCAACGAGGACATATAAAAGTAGGCCGCATCATTGTCGGGGTCTTCCGAAATCGTCTTGCGCAGCCCTGCATACGCCCCCCTTACGTCACCCTCGTTGTAGAGGCGCAACGCTTCGATAAAATTCCCGGTCTGGGCAGTTGCCGGAAGGCAGCACATAACGGCAAACAACAGTGCCGCCGCACTATACTTAAAAAATCTCATTTTTGTAATAACTCAAATTCCGCAGGATTACACCATCAGAAACTGTTTATATGTAATTATAATCCGGTCTTAGAAGCTGTTTGAATTTGATTCAAATTTGAACAGCTTCTTAATCCAAACTCCACTGGCAGCCGTCCTTGGTGTCCTTTATGCTTATGCCGAGGGCCACCAGAGCGTCGCGGATGGCATCGCTCTTGGCCCAGTCCTTGTTCGCTTTGGCCTGCCTGCGCTCTTCAAGAATCATCTCCACAAGCCCTCCGATAATCTCCTCGTTCCTGTTCTCCTGGCCCTCGCCCTCTATGCCGAGAACTCCGCCGAGGATTTCAGTAAAAATCTTACCAAGTATGGCGCAGTCCGTCCCGCTGAGTTTCAGGGAACCTGCGACCGCCTTGTTGACCATACCCACCGCCTCGTAGATGTGCGAAAGTGCCACCGGTGTGTTGAGGTCATCGCACAGGGCATCGTAAACGGCGTTGTATATGTTCTCTATCTCGGGATTGTCCGCAACCTGTGCGGGCACAATGCGCACAACGTCCTTGCCGGCTTGCAGAAGACGCTTCAGCCCCTTTTCGGCAGCCTGGAGAGCGGCATTGCTGAAGTCGAGCGTACCGCGGTAATGGGCCTGCAGGATAAAGAACCTCACAGTCATGGGAGAGTATGCCTGCTCCAGTATCTTGTGGGAGCCGGAGAAAAGTTCTTCCAGCGTGATGAAGTTGCCGTAGGACTTGCCCATCTTCTTGCCGTCGATGGTTATCATATTGTTGTGCATCCAGTAATGCACCCCGCTCCTGCCGCGTGACGCGGTGTTCTGGGCAATCTCGCATTCGTGGTGGGGGAACATCAGATCCATCCCGCCGCCGTGGATGTCAAACTCGTCTCCGAGATATTTGGCGCTCATTGCCGAACATTCCAGGTGCCAACCCGGGAAGCCCTCGCTCCAGGGGGAGGGCCAGTGCATTATATGCTCGGGAGCGGCCTTTTTCCACAATGCAAAGTCGTGCGGGGCGCGCTTTTCGCTCTGACCGTCAAGTTCCCTGGTGTTCGATACGGTGTCCTCAAGAGTTCTTCCGGAGAGGATTCCGTACTGGTGGTCGTTGTTGTATTTGGCAACGTCGAAATAGACGCTTCCGCAGCTTTCGTAGGCGTAGCCGTTGTCCAGAATCTTCTGCACCAGATTTATCTGCTCGATGATGTGTCCCGAGGCCCGCGGCTCAATGGAGGGCGGCTGAACCCCCAACTGCCTCATCGCCTCCTGGTAGCGCAGGGTGTAGTGCTGGACAACCTCCATCGGCTCCAACTGCTCCAGACGGGCTTTCTTCGCTATCTTGTCCTCCCCCTCGTCGGCATCGTTCTCGAGGTGTCCCACATCGGTGATGTTCCTGACATAGCGCACCTTGTAGCCGAGGTTGCGCAGGAGTCTCACCAGCACGTCGTATGTAATCCCCGGCCTGGCGTGTCCCAGATGGGCGTCCCCATATACCGTGGGGCCGCATACATACAAGCCGACGTGGCCTTCGTGAATGGGTTTGAAAAGTTCCTTGGTCCGGGTGAGGGTGTTGTAAATGTAAAAAGGTCTTGCCATAAGAATCCTGTAAATGTTTGTTTGTCTGCCGGAAACGGTTTGCGAACGGCATCTTCAGCGGGCCTTCATCAAAAAAGATACCATCACTGTTTCCTTTGCAGAGAATTTCTTTTGCAGGGCGAATTTACGATTTACTGACGACAAAAAAAAGTTGGATTTCGGCGCATATCCGTGAAAATGCAGAGCAATCTTATGAAAACACAAAGAAACATCTTCCGAAATCCAACACGCCTTTGTCAAGATCAGGGACACCGATGCCATACCGGTCCCGGGAGATGATGTGACATCCCAAGGTTCGCAGCTCTTACTTCAGATGAACATTAAGAATTTACTGGCGAACTTACGGAACTTGAGATGAGGCAATCACTACTCTTCTCCGCAACAGGCATTCTGAATCTCTACGGGAACGGTCGGTACCGCCCCCTGGGGGCTGCGGATCTCCAGCTCGGAGGCGACTATTTCGGTGTAATACTTGTCCTCTCCGGTGGCCGCCTTGTAACGGCTGTTCCGAATCCGCCCGATGATATGCACGGCTGTCCCCTTCTTAAGGGCTGAGAAGTCGGTCATCTGCTTTCCCTGCCAGACCGCCACATTGTGCCAGGTCGTCTCTTCGTGAATGGAGCCGGAGCGGTCCTTGAATGTTTCGGAGGTTGCCACCGAAAACCTTGCGACCTGATTGGCGCCGACTGCCGAGACCCGGGCGTCCTGCCCTATGCGGCCTAAAATTTCCACACGATTGATTGATGATTGTTCCATAACTGTTGTTTTTGATTAGCGACAGCAAAGGTGGGGCGGGCGGCTTCGGACAGCAATACATTAGACGTTTATAAACGTTTATATCCGTTTGCAGACGGTTATGGCTGTTTTCTGAACATTTGTAAACGTTTCTATGAGCATCACATACGTTTCCAAACGATTGCAGACGATTAATGTCGGCCGGCGGCGACTGGGCGTTGTGCGGCATCGGCCACCATACTTTCGTGTCGTTTACAGAAACGGAAGTCCCGGAGTACAATTTGTGGAACGGACAGCCGTAAGATTTCCATCGGTGTTATATTTACGTAAAATTTTTACGGGATATGGCTGGAGATGTTGGATTGAGGCGCACCGGAGAAGGCGAAAGACATTGTGTGGAATGCGGATTGGCTGTCTCGGGACGGGCGGACAAGAAATTCTGTTGCGATTCGTGCCGGACGGCATATCACAATTCGAGAGTCCGGAAGATGAACACCCCCAAAAACGAAGTGGACCGTATTCTGGCGGGTAACCGGCGGCTGCTGACGGGACTCACCTCCGACGGGATAACGAAAATAGCCCTGGCAGACACCCGGATGAAGACATTCGACAGATTTTACTACACCTCGGCACAAGTCCGGAGATGGCGGACCACGGTATATTGCTGCTACGAATACCGATATACCATCAGGCACGACTTCCTGCAAATGGTTTAGAGGCATTCCAAGCCAAACTGCTTTTCGGAGCAGGAGTGCCGTAGAAATCGTGCTCAAGATTGTTTGCCTATTATCGCCTGCAGTTGTATATTTGTCGGCATCATTTCAACGAAAGGTTTTTCATTATGAAAAGTACAAAGAACAGGAATAGAGCAATATCCGTTTTTTCCGCAGCCTTGTTGCTGCTCACCGCAACATCTTGTAATTCAAGTAAAATGAATCCACTTCTCACATCTTCGGACGCCCCTTACGGAGCCCCCGCGTTCGACAAAATCGAACTTTCCCATTACAAGCCGGCAATAGAGGAGGCCATCAGGTTGTCAAAGGAAAACATTGACGCCATTACTTCCAACCCGGCCGAACCCGATTTTGAAAACACCATAGAAGCCCTGGAGTTCAGCGGCGAAAAGCTGGACGGCATCACCTCTATATTCTTCAACCTCAACGAGTGCTGCACCAGCGACAAGATGCAGGCCCTGGCAGAGGAACTGTCACCGATGCTCGTAGAATACAGCATGTATGTCAGTCTGAATGCCCCTCTGTTCGAAAGGGTGAAGCAGGTTTATGAAAAAAGGGAGACACTGGGACTCGACCAGGAACAGGCAAGGCTTCTCGAGGAGACCTACAAGGGGTTTGCCCGCAGCGGCGCGAATCTCTCGGATGAGGACAAACAGGTCTATTCAAGTGTTCAGGAGGAACTCTCTCTGGCAGGTCTGAAATTCGGACAGAACTCCCTTGCCGCCACCAATGCATATACATTGAGCATTACTGATACCGCACAACTCGCGGGTCTTCCCGAATATGTACGCGAAATGGGAGCCGAAGAAGCCCGCAGCAGGGGTGTCGAAGGGTGGGTGTTCACCCTCAATGCCCCGAGTTACGGCCCCTTCATGAGATTCAGCGCAAACCGCGGGTTGAGGGAGCAGATGTGGAGAAAGAGCAACTCAAAGTGCGTCGAAGGGGATTTGGACAATTCTGAAAATATCCGCAAAATCGTCGGCCTGCGTGAGCAGAGCGCCAGATTGCTGGGTTACGAGAATTATGCCGCATACGCATTGGAAGAGAGGATGGCCAAGTCAGCTGCAACGGTAAACTCATTCCTGGCCGATCTGATGGAGAAATCCCTCCCCTATGCCCGCAGGGATGTGGCGGCAATCGTAGAGTTTGCAAAGGAAAACGGATTTGAGGGCGAGTTCATGCCCTGGGACTTCTCATATTGGAGCGAAAAACTTCAGGAAGCCCGATATGCCCTCAACGAAGAGATGCTAAAGCCCTATTTCGAATTGGCGAACGTGCGCCGTGCGGTGCTCGGGCTGGCCACCACATTGTATGGAATAACCTTTACCGAGCGCAAGGACATCCCCGTTTATCATCCCGACGTTGTGGTTTATGAAGTTGCCGAAGGCGACCGTTTCATGGGCCTTCTCTATATGGACTTCTTCCCCAGGGACAACAAACGTGCAGGTGCCTGGATGACCGAGTTCCGCGGTGTAGGCACCCGGGACGGCAACGAGGCGAGGGGTTTCATTTCGCTTGTGACAAACTTTACAAAGCCCACTGCAACAACTCCTTCACTCCTCACTTTCGACGAGTTGACAACGTTGCTCCACGAATTCGGGCACGCACTCCACGGACTCCTTGCGGAAGGACGTTACGGAAGCCTGACCGGCACGTCAGTGACACGCGACTTCGTGGAACTTCCCTCCCAGATTATGGAAAACTGGGCATACGAACCCGAGTATCTCAAGTCTTTTGCGACACATTACCAGACCGGTGAGGTCATTCCCGACGAACTCATCGAGAAAATTGTTGCAGCCAAGAACTACAATGCGGGCTATGCCAGCGTAAGACAGCTCCAGTTCGGCACTCTCGACATGGCCTGGCACAGCGGCAATGAGCTGCCCGACTGCAGCGTGGTCGATTTTGAGCACAACACTCTCGCCCCCTCGGCTGTGGTTCCCCAGGTGGAAGGTTGCGCAATGTCCCCCGCCTTCGGTCATATTTTCTCGGGCGGATATGCCGCCGGCTACTATTCCTACAAATGGGCGGAAGTGCTGGATGCCGACGCATTCTCACTGTTCAAGGAGAAAGGAATCTTCGACAGGGAAACCGCAATGTCGTTCAGGGAAAACATTCTGGCAAAAGGCAATCTGGAAGATGCCGATGTCCTCTACCGCCGCTTCCGCGGAAGGGATCCGCGTCCCGAAGCCCTGCTGGAGAGGGAAGGGATGATTACCGCGGAATAAAGGAAACTTCTAAGAAGCTGTTTAAAATTAATTGCAAAAATTCTTTATGTTTGTTTTTTGCATCTTTG
>JABUTP010000037.1:11491-13343 GCA_021443625.1 Bacteroidales bacterium
GGGTTCATCGAAGATATGAACATAAATGAACACGGATATTCCACCTTGTAGCGGGCCCTTGAAATGACGATTTTCCCATCTTCGAGCGGCTGCCGCAGAAGGTCCAGCGTCCCTTTGCTGAACTGTGTAACCTCATCGAGATAAAGCACCCCGTTGTGGGCCAGCGATATTTCGCCGGGCTGCGCATTCTGCCCCCCGCCGAGCAGGGAGACTTTGCTGGCACTGTTGTGGGGCGCACGGAAAGGCCTTTCCTGAAGCAATCCGCACCTTCCCACGGACTTTCCGGCTATGGAATAAATCTTTGAGGTCTGAATGGACTCCTCTTTGCTCATCCGCGGCAATATGGACGGAAGGCAGCTGGCCATCAGGGTCTTGCCGCATCCGGGGCTGCCTATGAGAATCAGGTTGTGCCCGCCGCTCGCGGCAATTTCAAGCCCCCGGCGGGCGTGGCTCTGCCCCTTTACGTCCTTGAAGTCGGGCGAGGCACTCGGGATGAAATCGGTGGTCTGGCCCCGTCTTACAATCAACTGACTGCAGTCGTCTTCCCTCTTCAGAATGGAAATAACGTCGGTCAGATTGCGGACTCCATAAACTTCTATGTCGATATCGACCGACTCCATTGCCGAATCATAAGGCATAATGCACCGTTTGAAGCCGGTCAGACGGGCGTGGTCGGCGATGGGCAGTGCCCCGGAAATATTGCGGATTCCCCCGTCAAGGGCGAGTTCCCCCATTATCATACAATCGGCAAGAGCCTCGGCAGGGACAACCCCCATAGCGCAAATCAGCGAAATCGCTATTGCCAGGTCGAATGCGGAACCTTCCTTGCGGATATCCGCGGGTGCAAGATTTATGACTATGCGCTTGCCGGGAAGGGCAAACCCCTGGACGCGAAGGGCGGTGGTAATGCGCATCAGACTCTCTTTTACGGCATTGTCCGGCAGTCCGACGATATAGATGCCCACTCCCGCCGAGATGTCCGACTCGACGGTGACAGTGATCACACTCATACCTATGCAGGTGGCGCTGAAAGTTTTGCAAAGCATTGTATCTGATTTCTAAAGTTCCGCAGGCATTGGCATCTTCCGGACTTCCACGATATATGCATGACCCGCGAAACCGGAATTCATTCGGATTTTTGATGGAAAATGAGGACATCGGAATGGTTGCGACAGCCACTGAAGCCCCTGCCGTCAAGGCAAAGATACTACCGCATCGGGCATTTGCCTATAGGCCGGGAAGGCGCCGGATGCAGAAATATCTGTTTTTGGAAACGGCGTTATCCGTGTGAAACGTTTCTAAACGATTCTAAACGATTCTAAACGTTTACAAACGGGTAGAAACATTTATAAACGTCTATAAACGTTTTCGGAACACCTTCGGAGCATCGTTGGAATCGTTCCGGAACATCTTCGAAACGTTTCGGAACGGGTAAAAACGGCACGGAATGTTTGGCATTTGTCCCGCTTATTCGTACCTTCGGTTCTCCAAAACCATAAAATATGGGCATCAGTTTTTTTCCAACCCCGTCTCACAGGGTGTTCAACTACACTCCAAGGTATTACAGCGAAGAAAAGGAACGCTTGCGCAAGATATATGAAAAGTATGGGAAGCCGTATCCAGGGGATGCCCAGGCCACGGCCGAAAGGGCTGCCGACGACCTTAAGGACGTAGCCACTTACGGCGAAGTCAAGGATATCCTTGCCGGCAAGGATGGTGGCGGCACTGCGTCCAACTACGTCCCCGGTTCCTATATCAGAGGGGCTTACAAGGACGGACTTGAGGCAAGCCGCCGCAAGGCCGGCAACCAGAAGGCCAAGCGCATCATTGTGGCATTGACCGTGGCCGCCGC
>JABUTP010000037.1:13354-15283 GCA_021443625.1 Bacteroidales bacterium
GCGTGGTATCTCGCCCAAGGTCTCGGTTCGTTCTTCAAATAAACCCGGGTTGTGGCGATGATTCAGATTCTTCCCAGTGGAATAGCCAATCTCATAGCCGCAGGCGAGGTGGTGGGCCGCCCCGCATCGGTGGTCAAGGAGTTGATGGAAAACAGCATCGACGCCGGTGCCACATCCGTTACCGTCAACATAGCGGATGCCGGAAGAACCCTTATCCAGGTCATCGACAACGGATGCGGAATGTCCAGAGAGGACGCGCTGCTCTGCTTTGAGCGCCACGCCACCAGCAAGATAAAGGAGGCGCACGACCTGGAAAGCATTCTGACCTACGGCTTCAGGGGGGAGGCTCTGGCTTCCATAGCCGCAGTGGCCCACGTCACGCTTAAAACCCGCCGGGAAGAGGACGAGACGGCCATTTCAGTTGAAGTGGCTGATTCGAAAATCCTCTCGACAACGGAAATTTCAGCACCCAAAGGGTGCAACATCCAGGTTGCGGACTTGTTCTACAATGTTCCCGCAAGGCGCAAGTTCCTGAAATCGGACGCTGCCGAGATGCGCCACATCGAGCAGGAGTTCATCCGGGTGGCAATGGTCCATCCCGACAAGGCGTTCACCCTCAAGCACGGCGGCAGGGACGTCCGCAGCGTAAGGCCCGCCTCGGGTCTGAAAGAGCGGATAATGCAGCTTTGCGGGCAGGATATCAGCAAGGAACTGATCGATGTCCGCAGCGACACCTCGGTGATTAAAATTTCCGGATTTACCGGAAGCCCGGTGGATGCCCGCAAGACGCTCGGCAACCAGTATTTTTTTGTAAACGGAAGGTTTTTCCGCAGTCCCTATCTGCACAAGGCGGTGTGCAAGCCCTACGAGAATATGGTTCGGGAGGGCTATACCCCATCGTATTTCCTTTTCCTTGAATGCGACCCCACGAAGGTCGATGTCAACATCCATCCGGCGAAGACGGAGGTGAAGTTCACCGACGAATATATGCTGTTTGACGTGTTGTCGGCATCCATCAAGGAGGCTCTCGGCAAGAATTCCTTCGCCCCGAGCATAGACTTCGAATCGGGAGAGATTCTCTCCTTCCCATCACCCCACCCGTCTTCCGACAGCGGCGGGTTGTTCCCGTTTGCGGGCCGGCAGGACGCTTATGGGGCGGCATCCGGCACGGGGGGAAGCCACTCGGGATATGCTCCCACTGCGCCCAATGACGAATTTGACATACCCGCGGCGGATAACGCGGGAAGGAACTTTGTTTCGCCCCGTCCCAACTACGGCAAACTGTTTGAGGAAAGCCTTGACAGCGAACTGAACGTACTGCTGCTGCACGGAAAGATTATTCTGACACCCACCCCAAACGGAGTGGCAGTGATAAATGTGGCAAAAGCGCGCGAAGCGATTCTCTATCACAAGTATTACAGTTTCCTCACCAAGGAGCGGTTCATTTCGCAGCGTTCCCTCTACCCCCAGCAGATTCAGTTGGGTGCGGAGATTCATTCCATCATTATGGAGAACGTCGAAACTGTGAACAAACTGGGGTTTGACGTGGCGGACTTCGGGGACAACGCCATCATAGTATATGGGATGCCCGACGGCTTTCCCGCCGATGAGGAGGCGCTGAAGGATGCCTTTGACACACTGGCGTCCCAACTCGGACGGGAGGAGGGTGAAGACCCGATGGCTGATTACGCTGCATCACTGGCCCGCAGCGCGGCAAGGAAGCTCGGTGGCACGGCTCTGACCACTGTTCAGGCGCAGATGATGGCGCGGGAGGTGTTTGACCTCAAAAACACCTACGGAACAGACCTCCACACCCACTGTATCTCATTCATAGACGACGAAGAATTATTAAAACGGATTTAAGCGAATGTACAGAAACGGATTGTCCGAAATGTGGCACAACATACCCATAGTTTGCCGCAATCTCAT
>JABUTP010000038.1 GCA_021443625.1 Bacteroidales bacterium
GCCAGCAATATGGAGAGCAAACTCACGGGACTCGGCATCCCATATCTCTACATCGGGGAGTACCTCGAGCAGTCGCCGCTGGGGAAAGCCGAATGGATTGTGGTGTTGGGGGAACTTACGGGTCGCCGCGAAGCAGCGGAAAAGGCTTATCTGGAGATTGAGGAGCGGTACAAAGCGGTGCACGACAAGGTCGTCGGAAACACCGGGATCCGCCCCAAGGTCATGCTTAACACCCCTTATGCGGACAACTGGTATATGCCCTCGGACAGCAGTTACTTCGTAAGACTCATCGAAGATGCGGGGGGAGAATACGTGTACCCGGGCAACGGCGGCAACAAGTCCGTCACCATCGATATGGAAGAAGCCTACCTCCTGACCCGCTCCGCGGATGTGTGGATAAATGTGGGACAATATACTTCCATAAAGCATTTGCTGGGAGATTACCCGATGTTTTCTGACTGCGGATGCGTGAAGGACGGCAATGTATGGAACTGCAACCTCAGAACCAACCGCGGCGGCGGAAACGATTTCTGGGAAAGCGGCGCAGTCCGCCCCGATCTGGTGCTGCAGGATCTGGTCCAAGTGTTTGGAACAGACACCACCAACACACCATTAACCTACTATCGGAGACTGGAGTGATGCCGCGCAACAGAAACATACTGCTCTTTACCCTCGCAGTGCTGGCGATACTGGTTCTGATGGTGGTCGATATGGCCACCGGTTCCACCCATATCGCCCCAAGGGAGATTCTCAACGCCCTGCTGGGGCGGGGGGACGCATCCATCATAACCATTGTGAGGGAAATCAGACTTTCGCGGGCGCTGACCGCGCTGATGTCGGGAGCCGCCCTTTCGGCAGCAGGGCTTATGATGCAGACCCTGTTCCGCAACCCTCTTGCCGGCCCCCACGTTCTGGGCATCACCTCCGGAGCGAGTCTCGGGGTGGCCGTTTTCATTCTGGGGATACCCGCCTTCGGCATCAGCAGCGTACTGTTCAAATCGCTCGGTATGGTGGGGGCCGCGTGGATCGGCTCCGCCGCCATCATAATGCTGCTGGTAGCGCTGAGCAGCAGGATAAAGGACATTATGGTGATCCTGATTCTCGGCATCATGCTGGGCAGCGGCATTGACGCCATCATCCAGATACTGCAGTATTTCGGCAGCGAAGCTTCGCTCAAGAGCTACGTTTTGTGGACAATGGGGTCGCTGGGCGACGTCACCGGCAGGGAACTGGCAATTCTGGCGATTGCGGTCGTCGGAGGCCTTGCCCTGTCAATACCTTCCGTCAAGCCGCTCAACCTGCTTCTTTTGGGAGAAGATTATGCCAAATCGATGGGCACCGATGTACGCCGGGCCAGGATTCTGATATTTGTTTCGACCACAATCCTCGCCGGCTCCATCACCGCCTTCTGCGGACCGATTGGTTTCATCGGACTTGCGGTGCCCCATATTTCGAGGATGCTTTGGAAGACGGCGGACCATCGTGTACTCCTTCCCGCATCTGTTCTGACGGGTATGGCCACCATGCTCCTCTGCGACATCGCAAGCAAGAGCCTGGCTCTCCCCATAAACACCGTGACCGCCCTGGTGGGAATCCCCGTGCTGATAATGGTTGTGTTCAAAAATCAATTTGTCAAGTGATTATGATAAGACTCAACGACATAACCCTTTCGCACGGAAGCCTCCGGCTCTTTGACGGCTGCTCGCTGGAGATTGCTGCGGGTGCCTGCACCGCCCTCGTGGGGCGCAACGGTTCGGGGAAATCAACGCTGCTGAAAGCAATCTGCGGCAATCTCCGCCCCCAAAAAGGTACGATAGAGATAGCAGGGAAGGACGTCAGCCTCCTGAAACCCGCCGAGTTGGCACGGCTCGTCGCCATGGTTTCCACCGAAAGGGTAAGGGTGGCCAATCTCCGTTGCGTCGATGTGGTGGCGATGGGACGCGCCCCTTACACCAACTGGATGGGCCGTCTGCAGCCCGCCGATTATGAGAAGGTGACCGATGCCCTGCGGCAGGTCAATATGACCGGATATGCCGAGCGCACGATGGACAAGATGTCCGACGGAGAGTGCCAGCGCATAATGATAGCCCGGGCCCTTGCGCAGGAAACTCCCATCATGCTGTTGGACGAACCCACTTCATTTCTGGATGTACCGGGGCGCAGGCAGATAGCAGACCTGCTGGCCTCATTGGCCGGCGGGATGGGAAAGACAATCCTCTATTCAACGCACGAAATCGACCTTGCGGTGAAAAACTGCACGCAGGTAATCCTGATAGACGGCGGCAAGGTCCAGTCGCTGGACCCCAAGAATGCAAAAGAAAGGGAGCGGATTGATTCGGTGTTCCGTCTCCCCCTGTAGTTTCGTGTTTCGCAAAGCGAAACGCCGGTTGTCAATACTTGCGGAACTTTATCGGGGGGAGGCCTCCCCTCCTATTTCTCCCTGCGCTGTGCGGCAAGCAGGGTGTTGCGCATCAGGGATACAATGGTCATAGGGCCCACTCCGCCGGGAACGGGGGTGATGTAAGATGCCTTGGGAGCAACCTCGTCGAACGCCACGTCGCCTACGATGCGGTAGCCTTTGGCGGCAGTTTCGTCCGGAACGCGGGTGATGCCCACATCCACTATCACGGCACCATCCTTAACCATATCCCCTTTCAGGAATTCGGGTGAGCCGAGCGCCGCCACGATGATGTCCGCATCCTTCGTGTATGAAGCGATGTTCCTGGTGCGGCTGTGACAGATGGTGACGGTGCAGTCTCCGGGATACCCCTTCTGGGACAACAGGTTGGCCATGGGGCGGCCCACGATGTTGCTGCGTCCGAGCACCACGCAATGCTTGCCTTTGGTCTCGACGCCGTATTCTTCAAGAAGGCACATAATGCCGTAGGGAGTTGCCGATACGAAGGTCTCGAGTCCGAGGCAGAGTCTGCCGACATTCTCGGGATGGAAACCGTCAACGTCTTTAGACGGGTCGATGGCCTCTATAATCTTCTGCTCGTCGATATGGGCGGGGAGCGGAAGCTGCACGATGAAGCCGTCCACATCGCTGTCGGCATTGAGGCGGGCCACCTCTTTCAGGAGGTCGGCCTCTGTCATTTCGGCCGGGAAGCGGAGTACCGTGGATTTGAAACCCACCTCGTTGCACGCCTTTTCCTTGCTGGCCACATAGGTTTTGCTGGCACCGTTGTCACCTACCAGTATAGCCACCAGATGGGGCTGTTTTTTACCTTGAGCAATGCGTTCTGCAACCTCTGCCGCAATGGCCTGCTTGTATTTGGCTGATGTAGCCTTACCGTCTAAAATCGTCATATTGCAATAGTTTTGATTTATCTTTTCTTCTTCATCATCTGGCGTGCCAGGGCGGGACCGCCTGCCACCTGCTTCATCATCTTGCGCGTGCCCTCAAACTGCTTGAGCAGCCGGTTGACCTCAACCAGAGAGGTTCCGCTGCCGTCTGCGATACGCTTTTTGCGGCTGCCGTTGATGATGGATGGATTCTCCTTTTCCGCAGGGGTCATCGAGAGGATTATGGCTTCCACGCTCTTGAACGAATCGTTGTCGATATCAACGTCTTTCAGAGCCTTCCCCACTCCGGGAATCATCGAGGCCAAATCCTTGATGTTGCCCATTTTCTTAATCTGCTGAATCTGCTGGTAGAAGTCTTCGAGGGTGAACTGATCCTTTACGATTTTCTTGTGGAGCTTGCGCGCCTCTTCCTCGTCGTACTGCTCCTGCGCCTTCTCCACGAACGAAACCACGTCACCCATTCCGAGAATGCGGTCTGCTATACGTTTGGGATAGAAGATGTCCAGAGCCTCCATCTTTTCGCCGCTGCTGATGAACTTGATGGGCTTGTCAACCACGGCTTTGATGGAGAGGGCTGCACCGCCGCGGGTGTCACCGTCCATCTTGGTCAGTACCACACCGTTGAAGTCGAGACGGTCATTGAATGCCTTGGCTGTCTCCACGGCGTCCTGACCGGTCATTGCATCCACCACGAAGAGGATTTCCGAAGGGTTCACCGCCTTCTTGATGGCCTCCATCTCACTCATCATCTCCTCATCCACCGCCAGACGGCCGGCTGTGTCTATAATCACAACTTGATAGCCCTCTGTGCGAGCCTTCGAGACTGCGTTCTTTGCTATGGAAACGGGATCCCTGACACCGTCTTCGCTATAGACATCGACTCCGATCTGTCCGGCCAGAACCTTCAGCTGGTCTATTGCAGCGGGGCGATAGACGTCACCGGCCACGAGCAACACCTTTTTGTTCTTGCGGCTCTTGCAGTTGAGGGCGAATTTGCCGCTGAACGTGGTTTTTCCGGAACCCTGGAGACCGGCCACAAGCACTATCGCGGGATTGCCCGAAAGATTGACCTCACTCTCCTCGGAACCCATCAGGGCGGCGAGTTCATCGTGGACAATCTTCACCATCATCTGCTCGGGACGGACGGCGGAGATTACCCCCTGTCCTATGGCCTTCTGCTTGACCTGGTCGCAGAATGTCTTGGCGGTCTTGTAGCTGACGTCGGCATCGAGGAGCGCCTTGCGGACATCCTTGAGTGTCTCGGAGATATTTATTTCTGTGATTTTGCCCTGTCCCTTGAGAATCTTGAAAGATTTCTCCAGACGTTCGGTTAAATTCTCAAACATATCGGTCTGTCGTTTTAGGGTGCGAATTTAGAAAATTTACCCCATATCGACAAACTACTGCAGCAAGTCCGAATAGTATGCCTTGGCAAAGGGGCGGCAGTTGTAGAGCATTGCCATCACCTGACCGTACGCGCCGGCGGTATGGATGGCAAAAATGTCCCCGCGGCTCACCTCGGGAAGCGACAAATCCCTGATCCAGCAGTCGGACGACTCGCAGATTGGGCCAACCACGTCATACACCTCGGGATTGCCGGCGGAGGTGAGGTTCTCTATATCGTGGTGGGCCTCATAGAGGGCGGGACGTATCAAATCGTTCATTCCGGCATCCAGTATGACAAACTTTTTCTCTTTGCCAACCTTTACGTAGCTGACGCGGCTTATCAGATGACCGCACTGCGCCACCAGCGACCGTCCCGGCTCGAAATGAAGCGTCTGTCCTTCCTTGAGATTGAAGTTGGTGTGGATGGTGTCGAAATAGCCCTCGATATCGGGAATCGGGTTCTGCCCGGGATTGTTGTAGTCCACTCCGAGACCTCCGCCGAAATTGATATTCTGAGGACGGAGCCCAGCCGCCTCGAACATCGAGCATATTTCAGTCGCCCTGCTGCACAGCAGTTTGAACACCGAGTTGTCGGTAATCTGGGAACCCACGTGGAAATGGAGCCCCCTGTATTCGACATTGCCGCACTTCCCCAGAAGTTCCACCAGGGCGTCAAAAGCCCAGAGACTTATGCCGAATTTGTTCTCCTCCAATCCGGTGGAGATGTATTTGTGGGTATGGGCGTCGATGTCGGGATTGATGCGGAAAGCCACCGGGGCCCTGCGTCCCAGAGACCGGGCTATCGAATCGATGATTTCAAGTTCCTGGAGCGACTCGCAGTTGAAGCAGCCGATACCGGCCTGAATGGCATAGCGGATTTCGGCATCGGTCTTGGCCACCCCCGCGAAAACGATTTTCGAAGGGTCGAAGCCGGATTCCACGGCGAGCCGGACCTCTCCGCCGCTTACGCAATCGATTCCGAAGCCGTATTCCCTCATCCTGGCAAGGATTCTCGCATCATTGTTTGCCTTTACGGCGTAGTGAGGCACGTAACCATAGCGGTCGGTAACACTTCTGTACAGACTCAAAGTCCGGTCGAGAAGTTCCATATCATAAAAATAAAACGGCGTTTCTATGGACTTGAATGCTTCTATCTGGCTCTTGGAAATCATAAAATGTCGTTCAAAATGTTATAAATTATACGGCAAATCTTAAATTTTGCGCAAATATAACAACATTTCTCAACACAATTACCCCCGAAGATGATAATTGCTTCGCAGATGCTCAAATTTATCCGGATCTGCGCGCAGGGCTGCGTCATCCGCCATTATGTCGTAAGCCTCGATGTCGTAAGGTTTGAATGAGTGCTTTATTTCAAATGCGGCGAGTTCGGGAATGCCGAAATGTTCGCCGATGCGCCTTACCACAGCCGTCGTGCCATTGATTTTGCCGACATTTGAATAGCCCGCAATGTGGGGGGTTGCGATATCCGCCGCATCAAGCAGCGCAAGGTTGATGTGAGGCTCGTTTTTCCATACATCCAGCACAACCGCCCCCAGTTTGTGCCGGCTGGAGAGCAGGGCCTCCTCATCCACGACCTCGCCGCGGGAGGCATTGACAAAAACGGCGCCGGGTTTCATCATTCCAAAGAATTTTCCATCGGCAAAGTCGCGGTTCTCCGGCCACAGGGGGATATGGACAGTCACTATATCGGAGTTGGAAAGCAGATGCTCCAAAGGGACAAAATCAAAGCCGCTCCCCACTTCGGCCTCTTTCGGCGGGTCATTGAGAAGCACCCTGAAGCCCCGCTCAAGAGCCATCCCCGCAACCAGACTGCCCACGTGTCCCACTCCAACGACGCCCAGCGTCTTTCCCTTCAGTTCAAGCCCCTTACGCGCCTCCAGAGAGCCTATGGCGGCAAAGACATACTCCATCACAGCGGCTGCGTTGCACCCTGGCGCGCTGTAGAAGGCGATGCCCCGCGATGAGCAATACTCGCTGTCTATATGGTCGGTCCCTATGGTGGCGGTTGCGACAATCTGCACCGCGGTGCCATCGAGCAGCGAAGCGTCGCAGCGGGTTCTGGTCCTTATGACCAACGCCTCGGCATTGCGTAAGTCCTCTTTTGAAATCTCCCCTCCACGCCTGAAAACGACTTCTTTGAAAAAAGGATCGAAGACACCATCCACAAAGGGAATGGCGTTATCCACAACTATTCTGTTCATAGGATTATTTCAGATATAATTTTGTTATGACCTCTCCTCCCAGGGCTGCATTCAACTGCGTCCTTATCTGCTCCGTCTGGGTGGACATCTGCATTCTAAGCACCGACGAAGAGAGGGTAATCCGCAAAGTGCCGCCATTGAATTCGCGAGACAGGGTGGCCTTGACCACAGCACTTCCCATCACCTCGTCCCAGGTGGCAAAGACCCTGGCCTTTAGCACCATCTCCCCCATCGGATCATTCTTCAGAAAGCGGTTGAGGGCCTCCCCCATCCGCGACGCCTTGCTCCTTTCCATCAGCCGATCTCCTCTTTTGAAAAATTGCCCGCACTTACCGAAAACATTGCCGACGGCACATCTATCGAATTGACGATTTTGTCGAGCCGGACCTTGTTGCTGTCGGTTATGAAAATCTGCCCGAAATTATCGTTAGCAACGAGTTTCAGCAGAAATTCAACACGGCGCGAGTCGAGCTTGTCGAAAATGTCATCCAAGAGCAGTATCGGAGCGAAGCCGTAATGGTTCGCCATCAGCTCGAATTCGGCGAGTTTGAGCGCCATCAGGAATGTCTTCTGCTGACCCTGGGAACCGCAACTGCGGATGGGATACCCGTTCATGTTGAACGTCAGGTCGTCCCGCTGGGGGCCGGAAGATGTGTAGCGGAGGGCAAGGTCGCGGGACATATTCTTTTGGAACAGCGTGTTCAGGTCGCAATTTTCCATATCGGAAACATATACGAGCGAAATCTCCTCCTTGCCGTCGGAAATGAGGCGGTAATATTCCTGCGCCTTCACGTTCAGATCCGCGGCAAGCGACTTGCGCCGAGAGTGGATGTAGCCCGCAAAGCCGTTCATCTTGAAGGTGATGGTCTCAATCAGATCCTGCTGCGGAACATCCTGCTTCAACAGTTTGTTGCGGTATTGGAGAAGTTTGTTGTACGACTGGAGCGAACGGAGGTATTCCCGGTCGGTCTGGGAAAGGATGATGTTCACGAAACGGCGCCGCTGCTCAGCCGCATCGTTGATGAGGGAGTTGTCGGCGGGGGAAATCATCACTATGGGAATGATACCTATGTGATCCGAAAGCCTTTCGTAGTTCTTCTTGTTGAACCGGACCTGCTTGACGGAGCCTTCCAGACTGGCTGCCACCAGATTGCGGGTGCCGTCGGACATCTCGTACTCCCCGCTCAGAACCATCTGCTTCTCCCCCACCCGGCAGCAGAACTGCTCCGAGGCGTGGAAGTAGCTCTTGGTCATCGAGAGATAATACACCGCATCGAGAAGGTTGGTCTTGCCCTCGCCGTTTCCGCCGCTTATGCAGTTGATGCGCGGAGAGAACTCGAGGTGCCCCTCGGCGATGTTTTTGAAGTTCTGCAGGTTAATTTTGTGGAGATACATAACACCCTTGCTTTGTCGGCAGGCAAATTTAGATAATTTATCCGATTGGGGCGATTGCCGTTTCGGTTTTTTTTGTATTTTTGCAACCTTTTGAGAAAGTTCGCAAACGAAACAAATAGATCAAAATATGGCTACAACTAAAACAAATGCTCAGGAAGAGAACCTGAATCAGGGAGTCGCCGAAACCGTCTCCAATGTTGAAACATTCCTCAAAGACAATGGCAAAACCCTCGGTTGGGCAGCGGGTCTGGTTGTCGTAATCGTCCTCGCCGTTTTCGCCTACACCAACTGGGTTATGGCTCCCGCCAGAGAGAAGGCCAAAGGTGAAGCCTTTGCCGCAGAAGCTTATTTCCAGAAGGGAGATTATGAAACCGCCCTCAGCGGTGACGGCAACTGTCTGGGTCTGGCCGACGTCATTGACCAGTACGGCAGCAAAGCCGGCAAGGGTATCTATTTTGAGGCCGGTGCCTGCCAGCTCCAGCTCAAGAACTACACCGAAGCCCTCAATTACTTCAAGAAGTACAAGGGAAGCGACAAACTGCTCAAGGCCCGCTCCCTCTGCTGCATAGGCGACTGCTACGCAGGTCTCGATGACCTTGCCCAGGCCCTTGCATCGTACAAGGCTGCCGCATCGGCTTCCGACAACATCCTTGCCGCAGGTTATCTGCTCAAGGCCGGCATCACCGCAGAAGCCCTCGGTCTCCCCGAAGAAGCCCTCGGGTATTACAAATCCATCAAGAACAAATACCCCGCATCGGTCGAGGC
>JABUTP010000039.1:0-1340 GCA_021443625.1 Bacteroidales bacterium
CCCGGGAGCGGTGCAGGGGGGCTGGCGAAGCCAGGTGGGGGTGTAACCCCCGTAAAACAGATTCATCCCCCCCCGCCTGCGGCGGGGCAATGCCAAAATCCCCCCCTTCTCGTGGGGATTGTCTTGCTTCGCAAGACATCCCCCCCCGCCTGCGGCGGGGCAATACCAAACTAACAAAGGTATCCCGCACTCAAGTAAACTTGGTGCGGGATACCTTTGTTAGTTTGGCGGAGAAGGGGGGATTCGAACCCCCGGAACGTACAAGACGTTCAACAGTTTTCGAGACTGCCCCATTCGACCACTCTGGCACCTCTCCCTGGACTGCGCTGCGAAAATAGTAATTATTATTTACTTTCTCTATATTTTTTGTCGAGCATTTGCACGATACAGTCGGCAGCCCCGTCTATTCCGAATGTTGAAGAACTGATACACAGGTCATAACTTGAGGAATTGCCCCACTCTTTGAAAGTATAATAGTTGTAATAGGAGGCCCGTTGCCGGTCACCGTGTTCTATGAAATGTTCGGCCTCGCGGCGGGTCATACCGTCGCGTTTCATTATCCGTTCAACTCTGTCGGACATGTCGGCGGTGATGAATACGGAAAGTAGTTCGGGGGCGTCCCGCAGGATATAATCGGAGCAACGTCCTACAAAAATTCCCGAACCCTGGCCGGCTATGTCAAGCATCACCTGACTCTGGAGGCGGAAGATGCTGTCGTCGGATGTTACTGTGTCGGGCAGGTACATCTGCGCCTCGACATAACTGCCGCGAAGTCCGAACACTCTCCAGAATCGTCCTAACGATATGGGACGCTCATCCCTCCTTTCAAAGATATCGGAACCGAGTCCGTTGGCCTTGGCGGCCTGGGTGAGCAAATCGCGGTCATAAACTTTTATGCCTAACCTTTCGGAGAGGGCGGCGGCAACTTCGAGACCGCCTGCACCGAGTTGCCTGCCTATTGATATTAAAATTTTATTGTCCATAATGACTTAAAGTGTCTTGGGTTCTTCATTACCCTCTTTTCCGAAGGTGCGGAGCAGAGAAAGAATCATTATTGCCGAAACGGCAGCCGATACTATGTCCGAGCAGGGCATTGCCCACCATACGCCATCGGTTCCCCAGAATCCGGGCAGGATTATGAGCAAGGGTATCAGAAAGAGCAACTGACGGCTCAACGACAGGAAAATGGATTGCTTTACCCGCCCTATGCTTTGGAAGAAATTGGTTATCACAATCTGTGAACCTATTACCGGGAATGCCGCTACGATGATACGCATTGCGTGCGATGCGATGGCTTTGAGTTCCGGGTCTTTGGTAAAGAGGGAAATCAGGGCATTGGG
>JABUTP010000039.1:1360-4265 GCA_021443625.1 Bacteroidales bacterium
GAATCCGGCAGTGGTGCAGATGGTGGCAAATAAAATTGTGAGTTTGAGAACCTCTCGCACCCTGCCGTACTGTTTTGCACCATAGTTGTAGCCCGCAATGGGCTGCATTCCCTGGGTGAAACCCATATTGAGCATTACGAAAAGGAACGCTATCCTGTTAACGATGCCATACGCGCCGATGGCCATATCCCCGCCGTGGTGCTGCAACTGACGGTTGATAAGTATCACCACAAAGCACGATGCGACATTCATCAGGAAAGGCGAAACACCTATCGCAAGGGAGCGGTTGGCAATTTTCCAGTCAAACTTGAACACTTCGCGGGAGAAGTGCAGCACCTCCGATTTGTTGCACAATATGCGCAGTACCCACAGCAGTGCCACCGCTTGTGCCATAAGGGTGGCGATGGCCGCCCCGCGGATGCCCATTTTGAACACGAATATGAACAGCGGGTCGAGGATGGTGTTTAGACCTACTGCAAGCAGGGTGGCCATCATCGCCTCTTTGGGATGGCCGCTGGAGCGCACCACTCCGTTCAGTCCGAAATAGATGTGCGAAAGGACATTGCCCGCCAGGATTATCACCATATACTCCTTTGCGTAGCCGATGGTGGCCTCGCTCGCCCCGAAGAAATACAATATGGGGTCGAGGAAGACCAGGGCTGGTATGGTCACCATAAGTCCTATGGCGATGTTCAGCATCACCACATTTCCGAGCACACGGTTGGCCATATAATAGTTCTTCTGGCCGAGGAGCATTGATATGAGTGTGTGGGCTCCGACTCCCACCAGTGTTCCGAAGGCGGTGCAGAGGTTCATAAGGGGGAACGTCACCGCCAGGCCGGCGATAGCCATAGGGCCAACTCCCTGCCCGATGAAGATACTGTCCACCATATTGTAGAGGCTGGACGCTGCCATAGCGATGATGGCAGGCATCGAATACTGCCTCAACAACTGCCCCACATTACGGGTTCCGAGTTCAGAAGGTGTCATTTGGAAATTGCGTAAGAACTGTTGATAACTCCGGACCAATTCATTCCGAAGCCGAAATCATAAACGTTGCCCTCAGCATCCTTGTAGCAACGCATATCGTGCAGAACGTCCTCCTGCTGTTCCTCCACCGTCCGCATATCGGCGGGGAGTTGGAACGGCAGTTTGCCCGAAGGCTCGAACCTGCCCGAAATGACGTCCATCAGCGCCTGTCGCTGGATATCGAACGAGAGGAGAATAGCGTCGGCATACGGTTCTATCTCGGCGGGAATGAGGGGTTTGTCAAGATTCACAACCAGCACTACGGGTTTGTCGCCCATCTCCTCTTTGGTGGTGCGAACCAGCACCATATCGTCGCGATTGTAGCTGCGGGAAGTTTTCCCTTTGTAGGAACGGTTTACGAAAGACTCCAGTGGATTGCCTCCGGCTATGCTGCTTTCGCGCGCATATTCTGCAGTATAATCATCATACTGCAGCGGCACCGGCACATAACCATTGCCACCGGCGGCCACATCGGCCTTGCTGTAACCTATGTTCAGCGAGGGCTGCTCTATGAACACCAATGCAAAATCGGCATCCTGAGGGGTTTCAACCACTTCGTAGTATTGCTCCACCAGCGACAAAGCCACCGGATAGTCGTATTTTTCGGTTGTGATGCCGCCCCATACCCCAGGGATTGCGGGATAATGACGTTTGGGCACATAAACCTTGCTTTTTTCTTCAGCAGGCAAGACGCCCGAGACATTCTTGAGCATCACCACCGACTTTAGCTGAGCATTGTAGCCGGCCTCCATAAATTCGGGAGCCCCAACAACGGAGAGAGTCGATTCCATATCCAGATAGGGATTCTCGAAGATACCCGTCTGGAACATCGTCACAAGGATGCGGGTAGCGGACTGCTCGAACCTTTCGCGGGCAGACTCCTCACCGTATTTGTCGGACCACAACCGGTAGGCGTCAACTATGGGCTGGCTGAAATTCTCGCCGCCGAACATATCGCACCCAGCTTCCAGCACCTTCAGGTGGCGTTCGCTGACCGAAAGATGCTCCACACCCCACGGTTTGCCCTTGCCCCACGCACCCATTTCGGTGCAGTCGAAGCATACGTCCCAATCGGTGCAGACAAGACCGTCAAAGCCGTTCGCCTTGCGCAGCCGCTCCCCAACAACGTATTCGGAGAACGAGCAGGCCACATTCTCGCCCGAAGGGTCCTGGCCCCAGGGCACCGAGTAGTTGGTCATCACACCGGCCACGCATCCCGTTCCCTGCTCAAGTTTGAAGGCCCCCTCCACAAAGGGTTTCTCAAGATCCCTGTATCTTCCGGCGGGATAAACCGAATATTCTCCGTGGGCGAAATGGCCTTCGCGCCCCCCTTCCTGGTCGCAGCCCACCCAATGTTTTACCATTGCGTTGACGCTCTGCAACCCCCAGGAGCCATCTATGGAACAGTCTGAAGGGGAGGTCTGCATACCGTCGATGTAGCCGCGGACCATATCGGCCGCCATTTCGTAACTCTCGCCGAAGGTTCCGCTGATGCGCCACCAGCGAGGCTCACCGCACACATCAGCCTGAGGCGAGAGGGCCGTAGTCACACCCAGAGCCCTGTATTCCAAAGAGGTGCAGCGCCCGAATTCGTATGCCACCGAAGGGTCGGCGGTGGCCCCTATCCCCACAAAACTGGGCCATCTTGAAATGGTTCCCTCTCCGCCCGCTTCAAATATCATATCAGAGGCGGCGCCGTTGCGGGGGTCGGAGAAGATTGCCACGGGAATGCCGTGTCCCTCCCCTTCCACATATTGCTGAACGGTATTGTTCCAGCGGACTGCGCTGGAGGTGCTGTCAATGCTTGCCATAAGCATACAGCGGACCATATCGTCCTTGAGGAACACCTTCTGTTCGTCGGTCAGGTCGTAGGGAC
>JABUTP010000039.1:5161-10488 GCA_021443625.1 Bacteroidales bacterium
GCGGGGATTTCCCTTTCGGGGGTACGGTAGTTTTCATACGGGCCGTGCTGCGAACGGTCCACGCATATCAGCCCCGGAGTCCTTTCGCGGGCCGCTTCTATGGCCTTGTCTATACCGATGGCCTCGCACCTCAGGCCGCCATCGAGCCAAACTATATCTATGGGGCCGTAATTGCCGGTAATTTCATCTATCTGACCACAGGCGAAGTCGCAGAAATTGCGCCACCAGTCGGGATGCTTGCTGATGTCGTAATTCTGATGCATGCTCTGCCCTGTGGAAAAGAGCGGATTCCAGAACCACTGGCAGTGCCAGTCGGGCTTGGAGAAATATGCTCCAACCATCATGTTCTTGTCGCGGAAAGCATCCAGAACGTGCTTATAGACATCGCTTTGGGGATTGTTCCTGAACGCGCCGTGGGTTATGGAAAAGTCGGTCAGCTTGCTGTCGTACATACAGAACCCGTCGTGGTGCTTGGTGGTGAAGAGCATATACCGTATGCCGGCATCTTCCATCACGTCAGCCCACTGCTGCGGATCAAAATGGATGGGATTGAACACGTCCTTCAGCGAAAAATACCACTTCTTGTAGGTGTCGTAATCCATTCCGGCTGCCACGCGGGCCTTGTATTGCCAGTCGATGTCCTGCGACACGAGCGACCACGATTCTATAACACCGGTAGTGGCATAGATGCCCCAATGGAACAGAACTCCGAACTTCAGATCCTGCCATTGGTCAAGTTTCTGACGCACAGCCTCATCGGCAGGGACGACATAAGCGTCATTGTTGACATTTTCCTCGACATATCCCTCTATCTGGGCCAATGCCGGAAACGAAAGCGCAAAAAGGCAGATCAAGGTCAGAAACAAATTTTTCATAGGGCAAATGATTAGATATATTGAGCAAAGATAGACATTTTTATGTACATTTGTTCTAACTCAAAATGAACCCATTTTACTCTTCCGACACTATGAAACGAACTTTTGCTTTCATGCTGTGCGCATTGCTTCCGATCTTCTCCACAGAAGCCAAAATCGCGATTCCCCGCTTCTTTTCCAGCAATATGGTAATCCAGCACGACAATGTTCTGACCATACCGGGGCAGGCGACTCCGGGATCGGAGATTTCTCTGAATGCCTCCTGGATCGGGCAGGCAATCACCACCGTATGTGCGCAGGACGGCACATTTACCCTCTCTCTGCCGACCCCGGAAGCGGGTGGCCCCCACACCATCGCCATCAAGGGCGACGGCTCGGAGATTCTGTTTGACAACATTCTGTCGGGCGATGTGTGGCTCTGCTCGGGGCAGAGCAATATGGAGATGCCGGTGGCCGGTTGGGGCAAGGTGAACAACTGGGAGCAGGAGTTGGCGGATGCCCCTTCACACCCCGAAGTTAGACTGCTTCATATAACCAGACAGACATCTTTCACACCACTTGATGACTTGCAGGTCAATGACGGCGGGTGGACAATGTGCGATTCGCTTTACGTGGCCGAATTTTCCGCCATCGGCTATTTCTTCGGACGCAACATAAATACCGAAACCGGTGTTCCAGTGGGAATCATCGACTCCAGCTGGGGCGGCACCCCCTGCGAGGCGTGGTCCACCCCCCAAACCCTCTCCACGATAGACGAATACAGCTATTTCTCCGACTTTATGAAGGACGGGATGTATGACGGCACCGCCCACGAAAATTACCGCAACCGGCTTTTCGACTCCCTGGGATTCCCCGGCAACGGCGCTGACCCCAACGTTTATCACCCCGATTGGGCTTCGGCACAGATTCCGCAGCCGTTCAGCAGGATCGGACTTGAAAATGTGGATGGGATTGTGTGGTTCCAATATCAATTCACGCTCCCGCAGCAGTTTGCCGGCAAAGCCGCTTCCCTGTCGCTCGGCATCATCGACACCTCTGACGAAACCTTCATCAACGGATGCGCCATCGGACGGACCGACCACTATTCCTATTTCCGCAACTACGAAGTTCCCGAAGGGGTGCTTAAGGAAGAAAACATTATCTCTATCAAGATTACCGACAACTCCGGCGAGGGGGGATTCCTCGCCTCTCCCGAAGAGTTCTTCATCAAGGTCGATGGCGAAACCTTTCCTCTGGCAGGCGAATGGAAGCTGGCCGTGGCCAACGACTTCGCTGTCAGTGCAAAGGCGGGCATCGTGTTCGACCCTTCCTTCATACCATCCGTTCTCTACAACGCGATGATTCATCCGCTGAGGGTTTTGCCCATAAAAGGGTTCCTCTGGTACCAGGGTTGCTCCAATGTGGGACGCGACAAGACCTATGCCGAAATGTTCCCCAAGATGATTGAGTCGTGGCGCAAAGTCTGGCACAATGACGACCTGCCGTTCTATTTCGTGCAGCTTGCCTCCTTCCTCGAACCGGTAGGAATCCAGCCCGAATCGCCCTGGGCGGCTCTCCGCAAGGCACAGACCGCCGCGTTGGATCTCCCCCGCACCGGAATGGTGGTGGCCACCGATATCGGAAATGCCACCGACATCCATCCCAAGCAGAAGCAAGAGGTGGCAGAAAGATTCACCCGCCTTGCACTGAACAACGATTATGGTCGCAAATGCACCGACACCGCCCCGGTTGCCGTGTCGGCCTGCCAAAGCAAAAAGGGCATCTACATCAGATTCAGTGCAGAGGTGGCTTTTGACAACGGCAAAGGGTTTGTGGCACATCTCAGCGACGGTTCATACCGCATCGTGACACCCGTCTCGGCAAAAGGGAAGAAACTCCTTCTGGACCCTTGCGGCGCCGGAGAAATAACGGAGATTCTCTATAACTGGGCCGACTACGGGCAGGGGCTGCTAAGGTGTGCCGAAAGCGGGCTGCCGGTAGCGCCGTATATGATCCGGGTAAAATGACAAAAGACAAGTGCTGTCCGAAATTTGCCTCCGGACAGCACTTGTCTTTGTCCCGATGAACGGGAGCGCCTATTCGTAAAAGAAGCATTCGTCGGGAATCTCCACGAAATCGGCGGCTCCCGGCGCCTTCCACAAAATGTGCAGGTGCTCGTTGACGTGCCCTTCGAAGTAGAGCAGTTTCAGAGAGTGATACCCTTTGTCGAGGTAGATGTTGCTCAGCGATATGGCTTGCCCTATATTGTAGTTGTTCTCTATGGCAAGCTGGCCGTCGAGGAAGAGGCGCGAGCCGTCGTCGGTATCGAGTTTCAGCCGGTAAAATCCCGCCTCCGGAACAAACAGATAGCCGTCATACTCATATCCGAACCAATCTTTTTCGGCATATTGGGAAAGCAGCGCGGGCCTTGCGGCGATACCCGAGTCTCGCTTCTTGTCGGCCGTAAGGTGTTCCACACTCTTTATGCTGCCGTATTCGGGGTGGCTGTAATAGTTGTAGCGCAGCCCGCGCTTCCTGCATTTTGTCTTGTCGGCCTTCAGATACAGTATGTCAAATGCAACCGGAGCGCTGGTCTTTCCGTCCTCCACATTGCAAACTTTCACCACGCAGGAGCGGTCCACCTCAATGGGACCGGTGTAGCGCCTACCGTTGGTCGGAGAAGGCTCGGTTCCGTCCAGAGTCCACCAGGCCTCCTCGGAAGTCATCTTCACCGGCACTTTCACGATACCGTTCTCGGCGCAAATCTCGTCCGCATCGATATATGGCGAAGGTGTGTTTCCCTTCAGGGTTGTCAAGAGTGAGAAAGGAATCTCAAGGTTCTCAGTGGAGGAGACGAACATATTCAGCACTTTGTATTTCAGGGCCAGATCGCCTTTGGAGCGGGTCATATCGCAATAGCGGTGGGCCGGCACCAGAATCTGCTTCGACGGGTCTCCACAATCCAGAACGTACGGAATATCGGAGTTGTTGTAGATGCGGATACGGAGACTGGCTCCCCTGTCTTCCACCAACTCAACGTCGAGAGATGCGGTAAGGAACTTGACGAGCCACTCGGGAGTTCCGGCAAGGATATTCTTTGCAAGGGCTATGGAACGGTGGTTTACAAGGGCCTCCTTAATCTCCTCCTGGCTGTTGCCGGTGGCGAACAACAAGGTGAGCGGACGCGTCACCTTATCGGTTTCATAAAGGAAATGGGTGGGGTCGTGCGAATCGGAAGCCCCTATGAAAGTGAGGCCGTATTCGTTTATGTGGTCTATCGCCCTCGGATAGAACTCGTAGGCATTGAACACCTCCATCCCCTGGATAAGCCCCTCATCAATCTGAGCCTTGAGCCAGTCGCTCAGTTCGCTGTCCTGATCGGGCCAGCCGGGGTGGTTGGCGGTAACAAAGATATCCTCCCCACGGGCCTTTACCAGCATTTCGTGAGCCAGTTCAAAAGGGATATTCTCGTCAAAATTGAAATGATACTCGTTGTTGTCCGGCACGAAAATGAAATTGATGTGGCCCAACGCGTTCACTCCGCTGGAAAGTTCGAATCCGCGAATCAGGGTGATGCCCTTGTTTCTGGCCTCGGCAAGGGCCTTCTTGTAGGAAGTGTTATGGTCATACCCCTGCTTGTGTCCCTTGAAGGTGGTGTGGCCCAGGAACGGCTGGTGGTCGGTTATGGCTATAACGTCGAGCCCCTCGGCCCACGCCTCAGTCACGCGCATCATCGGCTCAACCTTGCCGTCCGACTCGTTGGTATGGATATGCAGGTCGCATTTCAGCGTCTTGTAACCCGGCAGGTCCGGCACGTCTATCTTACGGGGGCAATTCGCCAGTTTGTGGGCATAATTCTCCAGAACCATATACTGGACGTTCCACGGCACATTCTGTTGAGCATTTGCGGCGAACGCAAGCATCAGCGCCGCCACTGCAGGCAAGTATCTTTTCATCTCGAAAACGTTTTTGGGTTGATGTTCAAAGGTAGGCATTAAATTTTGACTTTTCTGTAATATATGGATTCGCTTCAATATTTTTCTAACAAAAAGATTATTAGCGTAGGCAATGCTCTAATCATTAAACTTGTTTGGGAAGGGAAGCCTATTTACTAAGGCTAAGAGTATGATTCTTAGGAAAGAAAATCAGCCGGCAAAGATAGAGTTTGTATCTGCACTTCTTACCTTGCCCCATACAGTCTATCCAGCCAGATCGCGAAGAAGCGGTTGGTGATGCTGTAGGAGGTACCGGTTTTGGTGATGACTTCTTTTTCGTAGAGTGTTCTGGCAGCGCTCTGGACGGTGCTGGGGCTTTTCAGGGAATGTTTTCGGACAAATGAAACGGAAGTGATGCCATCGCACCTTCCCTCCTTGGCTATGGCAATGAGCAGCACTTTCTGTGCTTCCGGATATGATTTAAACTGATCTTCAAATGCTTTTCCGTTAAGTTTCACCACATAATCAATGGACTCGG
>JABUTP010000039.1:10510-19214 GCA_021443625.1 Bacteroidales bacterium
GTTTATGTTTGCGGAGCGCTCATACAACTCGTTCAGAAGTCGCTGTACGTACCAGGTATGACCTTCAAACCTGTCATAAACAATGTCAAAGCACTCCCTGTCGATGGTGCGGCCGGCTGCTTCGAAGTGACGTGTGGTGAAGTCCCAATATTTCTCCTTGTCTATGACGTCAAGATAAAGCGGAGAGCAACTCATATAGAATGGTTCTGACGGGCTGTTGAAGAGGATATCCATCATCCTGCGGTTGCTGCCGGCAAATATGAATCTTGCATTGGTACACTTCTGTACGTGGGAGCGGAGCAGAGCCGTCACATTCTTTTCGGGATATTCGGCTATCTGCTGGAACTCGTCAATGGCCACGATACAGGGTTTGGGATGCGCCTCCAGATAATGAAAGATCTCTTCAAGTGATTCCTGCGGGCGGAGAATCTCACCCAAAGAGAGGTTGAACTCTATCTCTCCGCTTATCGGATTCATCTTGACTCCAGGGCGAAGGGACTTTACCACGGAGATGAAGTTGTCCAGAAATCTCGCCTCCCGGGTTTTCATCTTCCCTACAATCTCATTGCTCAGGAGAAGAATCATCTCAGCGAGGCAGTTTGTCGGGAAAAGATCCAGAGTGAATGTTGTGTAGGTTTCTGCAATGGACTTTCCGCGGATGACGTGTGCAATTAATCCAGACTTGCCCATTCGTCTCGGTGAAATCAACACGGTGTTCCGCCCATTGATGATATTGTTCTGGAGAACGGATGACTCAAACTCCCTGTCGCAGAAGTATTCCGGTGCGACATAATCTTCGGTGATGATGAATGGGTTGTTTCTCATTACTGATTGTTTTTGCAAAGATAATATGCAAAATCCAATTATTCAAACTTCAATTATTGAACATTAAATAATTCAACTTTAAATAATCACCATGCCACCCATCCGGACACAAACAAAGAGCAACCTATCTCGGGGTTGCCCTTTGTTTTAATTATCCTGCGACAGAGGTTAAACCTGCCAGGTGGAGCCGCTGCGGAGAAGGTCATCAACGCAGTGGATCTTGGAGGCGGCGGTCACTTCCTGCAACTGTTTCTCTACGTTTTCGTCGTAGGTGGAGTCCTCCACGGCACGGATGACGCCCAGAGCCACGGGGAGGTCATCCTTCATATCTATGAGCATATTGTGCATATATGTGTCACGGGTGGTGGCATCGTGTATCAGGACATCGTCAATGGTGTAGCCGTCCTCGCCCAGAGTCACCGCCTTGATGGCGCCGTTTTCGAGCACCAGACCGCGGTTGCCCTCTGCACCGAAGAGCATCTTTTCGCCGTGGCGGAGGATGATGGTCCTGTCGGCACGCACTTCCTTGTCGGTGATGGCACGATGGGCGCCGTCATTGAAGATGACGCAGTTGGTTAGCATCTCACACACCGAAGTCCCTTTGTGCTGCGCAGCCTTCTCGAAGATTTCCTGATTGGTCTTGATGTCAACATCGATGCCGCGGGCAAAGAAAGTTCCCCTTGCGCCAAGGACGAGTTGTCCGGGAGTGAAAGGATTCTCCACCGTTCCGTAGGGCGAGGTTTTGGTTATCGCGCCGAATTTTGAGGTGGGGCTGTACTGCCCTTTGGTAAGACCGTAAATCTGGTTATTGAAGAGGATAATATTGAGATTGACGTTGCGCCTTACGGCGTGGATAAAATGGTTTCCGCCGATGGCAAGGGCATCTCCGTCACCACAGGCCTGCCACACTGCGAGATCGGGCCTTGCCACCTTGAGACCGGTGGAGATAGCCGTAGCCCTGCCGTGTATGCTGTGAAATCCGAAGGTATCCATATAATAGGGCAGACGGGAAGAGCATCCGATGCCGGACACTACCACAAACTGTTCTTTGGAGAGTCCGGAATCTTCACTTATCTGGGGAAGGGCACGCTGAAGGGCTGCCAACACTGCGTGGTCACCGCATCCGGGGCACCACCTTACCTCCTGATTGCTTTTGAAATCCTTGAATGTATATTTCATAATTGCTTTCTGTTAAATGGTTACTCCTTTGCCCCGAGCATTGCTTTGGCTGCCTGCACCAGTTCCTCTACTATGAACGGCTGCCCCTGCACTTTGTTGTACTGGCTGTATTTGAACTGGGGCAGACGGGCCCTTAGATAATCTGCAAACTGTCCGCTGTTGAGCTCGCACACCAGAATCTTCCTGTAGCCCGAAAGCACTTCCGCGGTATTCTGCGGCAGGGGGTTGATGTAGTCGAAATGGGCATAAGAGACACTCTCTCCGCTATCCTGCAACTGCTTGACAGCGCTGGAGATGTGTCCGTAGGTTCCGCCCCACCCCACTACGAGCAGTTCACCCGAGGGTGCGCCTTCCACCTTGAGGTTGGGGATGCACGATGCCGCCGCCGCCACCTTTGCGGCACGCTGGGCCACCATAAATGCGTGATTTTCGGCATCACTGGAGATGACACCCGCAGGGTTCTTCTCAAGACCGCCCACACGGTGTTCCAACCCCGCCTTGCCGGGCACTGCCCATTTGCGCACCAGCGTCTGAGGGTCACGCTCAAAAGGTTTGAATTTACCTTCGCACTCATCGATAATCGGGGGGCAGATGGCGGGGTAATCCTTCATTGAAGGTATCTTCCACGGCTCGCTGCCGTTTCCGAGGAACCCTTCGGTGAGGAGTATCACCGGCATCATATGCTCAAGCGCCAGTTTGGCCGCGTTGAAGGCAGCATCAAAGCAGTTCGAAGGGGAATGGGCTGCCACCACTGCCACAGGACACTCGCCGTTGCGGCCGTAGAGGGCCTGCGCAAGGTCGGTCTGTTCGGTTTTGGTGGGAATACCGGTTGAGGGGCCGCCCCTCTGGACATCCACCACCACCAGCGGCAACTCTGTTATCATAGCGAGTCCCAGAGCCTCCGATTTGAGGCTGAGACCGGGGCCGGAGGTGGTTGTGACGGCAAGGGCGCCGCCGTATGCCGCACCGATGGCGGTGCAGATGCCGGCAATCTCGTCCTCCGCCTGCATTGTCTTTACATTGAGATTCTTGTGCAGAGCCAACTCTTCCAGAATCGCGGTGGCGGGCGTTATGGGATAGGACCCGCAGAAAAGCTGCAGTCCGCTCTTTTCAGCGGCGGCGATAAGGCCCCACGCAGTAGCCTGGTTGCCGTTGATATTGCGGTAGGTACCCTTTTCGTAATGGGCGGGAGCCACAGAATAGGTGTTGGCGATGGCCTGGATGTTGGAGGCGTAGTTGTATCCGTCAAAGAGAACCTTCTTGTTGGTCTCGACCATCTCGGGTTTCTTCTTGCCGAATTTCTTCTCAAGATAGGTGTAGGTATATTCCAAGGGACGGTTGAACATAAAGAAGCACATTCCCAGAGTGAACATGTTCTTGGAACGGAGGATGGCCTTGTTGTCCAACCCGCTGTCCTTGAGACTCTCTTTGGTGAGGCTTGTGATAGGGGCGCAGATGACGTTGCGGTCGTCCAGTTTGAGTTCCGTAACCGGGTTGTCGGTCTTGAAGCCCGCCTTCTCGATTCCCGCAGTGTCGAACGAGTCGATATCCAGGATGATGGTTGCGGTGGGCTTGGCCCACTTGGCGTTCGCCTTGAGAGCTGCCGGATTCATCGCCACCAGCACGTCGCAGTAGTCACCGGGGGTGTGGATGCCGTCAGTGCCGAAATGGACCTGGAAGCCCGAAACACCCGAAACGGTGCCCTGGGGCGCCCTGATTTCTGCCGGATAATCGGGGAAGGTGGAAATCTCATTGCCGAATAGGGCCGATGCGTCGGCAAAGAGGGTGCCGGTGAGTTGCATGCCGTCGCCGGAATCTCCCGCAAACCGTATCACGACATCGCTTGCGTCAATAATTCTGTGGTTCATTGTAATGTTTTATTGCACAAAAACCGAATGAGGGATTCCCCTTGGAAAGCCCTCATCCGGTTTTAGGGGTAATCGTCAATTTACTGGATAATGGTCGGGGCCACCTTCTCGGCGGGCACGCCCAACTCTGCCTTTACAAGCGGAAGAAGGTTGACACTCTGCTGCTCGTTGAAATATGCAACGGGATTTGCGGAGAGTTCGAACACGAACAGAAGGTTCTTCTCCTTTGCGATTTTCTCGACAGCGGCTTTGGCCTTTTCGAAGATGGGGAGCATCTGGTTCTGCTGGAACTGGGCGATATCCTGCTCTGCAGTCTGCTGGAACTGGGCCAGACGCTGCTGGAGTTCCTGGAGTTCGGTCTCTTTGGCGGCCCTGATGGCTTCTGTCCAGGTTGCCTGCTTCTGCTGGAACGTGTTGACCTTGTTGGTATATTCGGTGTACATCGTTTCCATCTCTTCCTGCAGATCCTTGGAATATGCATTGATGCGAACCCTTGCCGAGTCGTAGTCTGCCGTGAGAACAATTACTTCCTGAGTGTTGATGTGTCCGAATTTTACGGACTGTGCATTGGTTTCGGCAACCCCCGCAAAGAGCAGGACTGCCAAAAGGAGTGTGAGTTTTTTCATTTCAGAGTATTTTGAATATTATTTTGCGAGATAGTTGATTACTGCCTGTGTCAGGTCGAAACGGGGATTCTTATAGACCACGCCGGTCACCACCGTAAGGTCGAGAACCACCGAGCAGTTGTTGGCCTCGGCCACTGCGGTGATGGCCTTTTCCACAACGTCCTGAATGGGCGATATGAGGGTTTCGCTCTTTTTGGTGAGAATGCCGTCCTCGCCGAAATATTTCTGCTCTTTCTCCTTCACGGCTTTCTCCTTGGCGATAATCTGGTTCTCACGGGACTCACGCTGAGCCGTTGTGAGAGATGACTTCTGCGACTGGTACGAACGGTAGAGAGCGTCTATTGCATCGACATCCTTCTGAATGTCGGCTTTGTACTTTTCTGCAAGCGTATTGAGTTCATTCTGTGCATTCACATATTCGCTGATGCGGCTGAGAATCTTCTCGGTATCGACATAACCTACTGTCTGTGCCCCTGCCGACATTGCGGCGACGCACGCTACTGCAATAACTAAAAATAATTTCTTCATAACCGTATTTTTTAGAATTGTTGTCCGATGGTGAAATGGAACTGGCTGCGATCGCTCTTGTCGGCGGCGTCGAAGCCGTAACCCCAGTCGATGCCGAGCATACCGATGACGGAGAGGAATATTCTGAGACCCACACCGGCAGAACGCTTGATCTGGAAGGGGTTGAAATCCTTGATGTCAGCCCAGCAGTTTCCCCCTTCGAGGAAAGCCAGGGCGAAAATGGTTGACTGCGGCTGCAGGATAATGGGGTGCCTCAACTCAACGGTGAATTTGTCATAGACGTTACCGGCGTATGCACCGTTGATGTAGGGGGTGAGGGAGTAGTCCTCGTATCCGCGGAGACAGATTATGTCGTTGCCGTAGGTGTTGTAACCCGACATTCCGTCACCTCCCACCAGGAAGCCTTCGAACGGAGAGTAGCCCCACTTGCGGTTGTATGAACCGAGATATCCGAAGTTGGCGGAGGTCATAAGGACGAGGTTTCCCACAATCTTCGTGTAGTTCTTGCTGGTGAAGGTCCATTTGTGGTACTCCAGCCACTTGTAGTGCTCCTTGTCGTCCATCGTGCTGTAATCTATGCTCTTGGCATTCTTGCGGAGCAGCGAATAGGGCGGAGTTATCTGCAGGCTGAGATTGATGTCGCTACCCTTTCTCGGGTAAATCTGCTGGTCTATGGAGGTGCGGGCCAGCGACACGGTATAATTCAGGTTGTTGTAACGGCCGTCCGTGAACACGTAGTAGGAATACCAGTTCTGCAGGTTGTAGAACTGCGCGCCCAGACTGTTGTAGAGGGTAAAGTAGTTGTCGGGCCATTTGAGGCGCTTTCCTATGCCCACCGAAACTCCGCCGATCTCGATGAAACGGTCATCGTTGTAGATGGCGTAGTAGTTGGAGATATAGGAGTTGGTCTGACGGGTAAAGTAAGCCGAGATGTTGAGGGAAGTCGGTTTCTTGCCCGTAAGCCAGGGTTCGGTGAACTGTGCGGAGAGTGCCTGGTAATAGGTTCCGTTGGTCTGGAAACGGATTGCCAGATTCTGGTTGTCACCCAGAGGCACCGGTCGCCAGCACTCCTTGCGGAAGAAGTTGCGGGTCGAGAAGTTGCTGAAGTTGATACCGAGCGTGCCCACAAAAGTCCTCGCGCCCCATCCTCCGGAGAGTTCGAGCTGGCTGTTGGGCTTCTCCTCCACGTTGTATGAGATATCGACGGTGTTGTTGTACTGGTTGGGCATAAGGTTCCAGCCGGTTCCCTGCTGCACAATCTTCTCCGCGTCGAAGTTGGTCATCGTACCGAGTTCGCGGATGGACCTTTCGAAGTCGCTCTGGCTGTAAAGGTAGCCGGGACGGGTATATACCGCACGGCGGATAACCCTTTCGTTGGTGATGTTGTTGCCGCTGATGAGGACATTGTTGAATGTGGCCTGCTTTCCTTCCACGAGACGGATTTCAACATCCACGGAGTCGGCCACGATGGTGGTTTCCACGGGGGTTACCGAGAAGAAAAGGTAGCCGTTGTCCCTGTAAAGGCTGGCCACGGAGAGTTCCCCCTCCTTGCCGCCACCCTGGAGCCTGCGGTTCAGTGCCACAAGGTCATAGACGTCCCCCTTGGAGATGCGGAGGATTTCGCCGAGCTGCTCGGCTGCAAACACCGAATTGCCCGTCCAGCTGATGTTTCTGAAATAGTATTTGCGGCCCTGGTCGATTTTGAAATCGATGCCGAGACGGCCTTCCTCTACCGGATAGATGGAGTCCCTGGCAATCTTCGCATCCCTGAAGCCAAGTTCGTTGAACGCTTCGATGAGGGTTTCCTTGTCGTTGGGATATTCTTCCTCGTTGAATTTCTTGGTGTGAAAGAAGTTGTACCACGATTTGTCCTTGGTCTTCTTCATGGACTTGTCAAGTTTGTACTTGGCAAGTTCACTCACGCCGTCGTAACTGATGGTCTGCACCTTGACCTTGGGACCCCGGTTGACGTCGAACGTAACCTTCACGGCATTGGCCACGAGCGAATCGGGTGCGGTCTTGACATCGACATCGACATTGAGAAATCCTTTCTCCTTGTAGTAGTCCTTGATGACTTTGACCGAAGATGTCTTTACGTACTCGGAAAGGGCGCCTCCGCGGCGGAGATTGAGTTTCTCCTTGAGGTCATCCTGCTCCCCCTTCTTGACCCCGTGGTAATACCAGTTGGAAACGCGGTAGCGCTCCACCACGTTGATGCGGAGCGACACGGTGTCGCCTCCGGCATAGAGGGAATCAACATAGAAACCGATATCCTGAAAGAAAAGACGATCTACCATCGAGCGGAGTTTGCTTGACAGTTCTTCGCTGGGGATGGTGACGCGCATTCCCGACTCCAGGCCCGAATAACTGATGATGCGGTCGGCATCTTGGTATTCGTTTCCGCTCACCTTGATGTCGCCTATTACGTATTCGCGCGGGTTGTTATAGTCGATTTTGACGCCGCTTCCAACCGCCTCCCTATCGTTTGTCCCACCCTCTTCCGTCTGGGCTGCGGCGGCAAAGGTGCCTGCCACGAGCATTGCGAGAAGGGGTAAGAGTGAGAATAATCTATGTTTCATTACTTCGGTCAACTGTTCATTCAATAACTTGCAAAGGTAAAATTTTATTTGATTTTACCATATCGGCGGTCGCGTTTTTCGTAAGCCGCGAGCGCCTCGGCGAACTCTTCTTCTCTAAAATCAGGCCAAAGTGCAGGAGTGAAGTAAAATTCGGTATAGGCACACTGCCACAGCATATAGTTGCTGATGCGCTGCTCCCCGCTGGTGCGGATCATAAGGTCGGGGTCGGGAATGCCGGCCGTTGCCAGGAACGACTCGAAAGCCGGTGGTTCGGCGTCGCAGTCCGTCTCTTGGGCGGCAACTATGGCCCGGGCATACCGCTCGGCCGCCTGCCGGATGTCCCATCTGCCGCTGTAGCTGAGCATTATTATAAGGTCCAGGGCGTCGTTTGCCAGAGTCAGGTTTTCCGCATCCTCTATCTTCTTGAGGAGTTGCGGCGAAAGGCGCGATCTGTCCCCCACCACCCTGAAGCGGATATTGTTCTCCATGAATGTGGGACATTCGTTCACCACGCTCTGCGCCATAAGTTCCATCAGGGTGGAGACTTCGTCCTGCGGACGGTTCCAGTTTTCCTGCGAGAAGGCGTAAAGACTGAGGTAGCGGACGCCGTGTTTGAGCGAAGCGCGGATGACGGCGCGGACACTTTCGGTGCCGGCCTTGTGGCCATCCACCCTTTCCAGTCCGCGGGACGTGGCCCAGCGGCCGTTGCCGTCCATTATTACTGTAACGTGGTTGACTCCCATAGTCAGATTTTTTATCAGAAATTATTGCGGCGGTCTTCACCCCAAAGGAGTTTTTCCCTTATGGCATCGATGAAGCCCCTGTTGCCGAACGAAATGCACTTTGCGGTGTGTCCGGCTCGGCTAATGACGAACCTGCTCCCCACGGGGGCATCGAACGACCTGTTGTCCATCGTGATGGTGCCGGTCGGCTCCGATTTGGAGGAGAAGGTGATGGTGATTTCACTCTCCGCCGGAGTGATGATGGGGCGCACGTTGAGGTTGTGCGGCGCCACGGGGGCGATTATGAGAACATCGGCATTGGGAGTGACGATGGGTCCCCCGACGCTGAGAGAATAGGCGGTGCTGCCGGTGGGTGT
>JABUTP010000003.1:0-34032 GCA_021443625.1 Bacteroidales bacterium
TCATTTGAGAGAATCTGTCTTTCCCATATCGAAAACATAAAAAAGTCTCTTGGCCTGCAGGTGATTTCCACGGACTGTTACTCCTGGCGTTCGGCAGAGAACGCCGCACAGATAGACCTTGTGGTCGAAAGGGCGGACGGAATGATGAATATATGTGAAATAAAATATTCCGACTCGCCCTATGTCCTGACAAAATCCGAGTTCGGAAAGATTCTGAACAGGAAAGCCGTATTTTTATCTGAAACGGGCATAAACAAAGGTGTATATCTGACAATGATATCACCAATGGGGGTAAAGAAGAACCAGTATTCGGCTTCAATCGATATGACACTGAATCTGGACTGCCTGTTCGACTGAATGATATCCCTGTCAGGTTACCGGATTTCCTTATACTCAAAACCCTGCAAAAGTCAGCGAAAGAGGGGGCCGGCGGCAAAGGTGTAATTTTTACACAAAATTTTGTTTGTTTCAAAAATAGCATTACATTTGTGTCGGTTTTACACAAATGCTATGGAAAAACAGATGAACTATTGCTACGAATATCCGCACCCGGCCGTGACAACGGACAGTGTGGTGTTCGGCTTTGACGGGAAAGACCTGCACATTCTACTTATAGAGAGAGGGGCTGACCCGTTCAAGGGAAGCTGGGCGCTACCCGGCGGATTCATCAAGATGGATGAGACCGCGGAGGAGGGTGCCAGACGGGAATTGTTTGAAGAGACCAATGTCAGGGACATTTTCCTTGAGCAGTTCCACACTTTCAGCAAGGTTGGCCGTGACCCGAGGGAGCGAGTCATCACAATCGCATTCTATGCACTCGTGCGCAAGGGTGACTTCGAGGTGATTGCCGGTGACGATGCAGCAAGGGCACGCTGGTTCATTGTGGATGAACTCCCGCCGCTTGCGTTCGACCACGATGAAATCATAGAAACGGCAAAGGATGCCATCCGGAGGCGTCTCAAGCTGGATCCGATTGCATTCCGTCTCCTGGACGAGAGTTTCTCCCTGCCCGAACTTCAGCGTCTGTACGAACTTATCAGCGGCCGCACCTACGACAGACGCAACTTCCAGAAAAAGATGCTTTCATCGGGCTATCTCGAGCGGGTGGATTTCAACGAAGAAATAAAATTCTGCCATTTGTCTTCGCTGGATGCCAAATACCTCGTAGAACCCGGAGAACTTCCCAAAGGAGCTCTTCCCAAAAACGAAAAAGGATCCGGACGCAAGCCGCACACCTTCTCCTTCCTTTCCAAAAAGTTCGAAAACTCGGACGACAAGGACAAGGATCTCTTCAATCCCTGATTCTGAAATCTCAGAAGTCAGAGCGAAAGACTGATTACTTTATTATCATTTGTTTAAGAACATCACAAAATGATGTTCAAGGCCTTCATCAACCCTAAAAAAAGACGACTATGACTACAATTTACGACCTTATCATCCTTGACGAAAGCGGTTCCATGAGCACCCTTACCGCTCAGACCATCTCAGGCTGCAACGAGACAATGCAGACCATCCAGGCTGCGCAGGAGCAGAACTCCGACGTCCAGAAACACCTTGTTTCAGTATATGCATTCCAGAGCGGTGAGGTTCCTTCCCGTTATCTCATAAAGAATGTTCCGGCAGAGGCTGCGTTTGGGATAACCAGAAAAGACTACAAACCTAATGGTTGCACTCCTCTCTACGATGCCATCGGAAGCTGTATCGCCGACCTCAAGGCGACCATCGGAGATGACAAAGACTCCATCGGCTCCATAACTATCATTACGGACGGAATGGAGAACAGTTCGCGACGCTACTCCCTCGGACAGGTATTGAGAATGATAGATGCACAGAAGGAACTCGGATGGGAATTCCACTTCATCGGTGCGAACATAGATGCCAAAGCCGTCTCCCAAGGGCTTCACATCGACAACTCTCTGCAATTCGATGCCACTCCGGACGGAATGGAGGAAATGTGGGAGCATGAAAAAGGAATGAAGCTTTACTATATGCAGGCAATGAGCATGATTGACCGCGACTGCAGCCTCTCTGACGAAGAGAGACTCGAACGCCGCAAGGAAGCCGCCAGAAACATCAACAAAAAAGCGTAGGATCCGCTATACGCCCAAAACCTGCGAGATTCTTGTGATGTCGAGAATCTCGCGGATGGCGGGTTGAATTCCGATAATTTTGAACTCTATCCCGTTCGCTTTCGCCTCGTTGAACAATCTCACGAAGCAACGGATGCCGCTGCTGCTGATATAGTCGAGTTGGTTGATGTCAAGCGTGAGATGCCTGACCGCGCCGGACAGCAGATTCTGGGTCTCGATGTCGAGCTGGCTTGCTGTGAGTGTGTCAAGGTGACCCGAGATGATCACTGTGACGATGTCTTCCTTTTGAGAGATTTTATAATTTCCCATATTGTTGAATTTTATATGTTAGCGATGATGGTCAATACGTTGTTGTCGCCAATGCGTTGGTACGCAACCTCCCTGGCGAGGTTCATCATAAGGTTTATTCCTTCGCCACCCACCTTCAGGAAACCGTTTTCATCGAGAGGGGATTCCTCCTCACGCCGATGAAGGGTGGGATCGAACGGGATGCCGTTGTCGGTGATTTTCAGTGTCAGGCTTTCCGGACACTGGTCCACCTCCACAGTTATTAGGTCGGCGTGTGAGTAATTTACCACATTGACAAATGCCTCCTCCATGGCGAGTGTGGCATTGCCGGAGATTCCCATAGATTCTGCCATTTCCAGCAACTTGGTCAGTTCGCTTAAGTCATTGGCCAGTTCCAGTTTTGTTGTATGGGGAGAATTTTCGGAAGCGGAGAGCAGTTTGATGTCAAGGAGAGTGATATCATCATTCTGGGGCCGGGTTCCCGTAAATTCTCTCACTTCTTTAGTAATAATATCTATGACTTGCTCCGCACTGTTTTCCCCCTGACCTTTCATCATTTGAGAGAGTCTTCCGCTGCCGAAGAATTCCAGTTTCTCATTCTCGGCTTCGGTAACGCCGTCGGTATAGAGCAGCAGGTGGCTGTTGCCCTTGAGATAAGTTGTGTAGAGTTTGTAGGGGCTGTCTTTCACGAGCCCTATCGGAACATCGTTGTCCAGAGTCAGAAACGAAGCCTCTCCCTCTTCCGAAACGACAAGCGGCGGTTCGTGTCCCGCGGAGCACAGTTCGAGCCGGCCGGTGCGCACATTGAGCCGGCCGAGGATGGCGGTGACGAACATACAGGCGGCATTGCCCACGCAGAGCCGGTTGTTGAGATCTTCGGCAATCCTGTTCGGTTCGCGTTTGCTGCTGCCGGTAAGGTCGAGAAGATAAAGTTCCGAAAGCCGGACCATAAACATTGCGGCGGGGATGCCCTTGCCCGAAACGTCCGCTATGATGAAATGGAGCTCATCCCCCACTTTCAGGACGTTGTAATAGTCGCCTCCTATCTCCTTGGCGGGCTTCATCAGCCCTCCCACTTCCAGAGTGTCGAGTTCTCCCTTCAGACTCTCCAACGAAGGCAGCATCTTGTCCTGCAGGTTCCTCGCTATCTCCAGCTCGGTGTCTATGCGGGTAGTGCGTTCCAACTCGGGCCGCAACTGGTATTTTATCACAAGGAAGATGAAGAGTCCCATCAGTATCAATATGATGAACGCGAGATGGACAATCTGCTTCATCGCATCGTGAACCGGCAGGAGATGTTCCGACAGTATGAATTTCTCGAGCAGGACATAGCGGGCGTCATCATCGTAGATTGTTGACTTCAGGATTATGGCGTCCGGTTCTTCTTCCTTGATACGGCGTTCCACCGCCGCCACACTGTCGGCCTGCACCAGGTCATATATGTTCTGACAGGAGCCGTCGCTCCACGGAGTTTCGGCGTAAAGTTCCAGTTGTTCAAAACTGAGCCCCGTGTTTTTCAGCAGGAAAAGCATCTCGGCCGTGTGGGACAGGTCGGTCTTCGCATCGTCAATCTCAAGGTTCAGAATGTTTTTTTTGGAACCGGTATATAGCAGGAACATCGCCAGGGTGAAAATGACTGCCACGACTGCCGTGGTGACGATTGCCAACTTTGTTACCAGTCCCAGTTTTTTCATAGCGGTTCTGCAGATATAATCTCAAGCGGATTTCAAGAATGTAAAATTAGTGAAAATTGTGTTAACTTTGAAAATCGATTGCGCAGCCGCACGATTGCGTCCTGACAGACAGAAAACCCAACACTACGATGAAAACAAGAAACATTGCCATTGCAGCCGTCGCCGCCTCATTGCTCTGCAGCTGCGGTTCACACCAAGAGTACAAATGTGTCACTCCCCTGCCCGCCGACGTTTCGCCGGAGATGTTGCTGGATTGCACGCTGCCCGCATCATTCAAGCCGGAGGACTTCGACTGGGACGGATATACTCTGAAACTGACGGTTTGCAGCAAGGATGTGTATGATGCGGAAGAGGTTGCGCAACTGCAGGCGGGAGACACGCTCATCTACTGCGGCGAACCCATCGTGATTGACGCTTTGGCAGCGGTTGAAGGCGGCATAGAAATCAACGGCGGCCAGATAGACGAAGGGGGATGCTTCCTTGTTCCTAACGGAGGCGGAACTTTCGTGGCACGGCACTGGGACAACCACGCCACATACACTGAAGCGTTGAAGGCGGTGATGACTCTGGCGGAGCATTGCGTCATCATTGATTGCGGCGAAATGCCCACCGACCCGTGCGACACTATCCGCACCGACCTTAAAACATACGTTGAAAATCTGAAGGACAGCCGTCCTAATTTCAGTCCGCTGAACACCCTTGTCACCATCCGCAACGGCAGCATCACCGAAATCAGCCGCCGCTGGATTCCGTAAGACGCACCGCTTTAGTCCGAGGCCGTGAATCTTTTGAAGGTGGCTTTGGGAATGTAGAAGACAGGAATGGCATCGAGGAGTTTCACAAGGAACCCTTTCCCCATATCGCGCACCTTCAGAAGGCACAGGGGACCGATGTAGAAACTCCACCGGCGGGGATGTTTCCACCTCTTGGGAGGGCATATTCCGCGGCTGCGGAGAAACTCCACAGTTTGCACCGTCATATTGTAATGCTCATACTGCAGTTGGGCGTCGGGCCTGCTGTTGACCGTGGAGCGGGGATTATAGACATACCGGTATTCGGCACCGGGGAGAACCACCATCTTTCCCGCGGCGTATGTAACCTTGGCGGTGAAGGGCAAATCCTCATATCTGGTTTTGACAGGGAAGAAAAGTTCCCCCTTTATGAGAAACTCCCGGCGGTAGATCTTGGGCATTACGTAGTAGGCATCCCCAAGGGTGTCGAATCTTTTCTGAAGGTCGTCAATGACTCTTTCCTCGTTGAAATGTTGTATATGTCTTATGTCGCTGCCGAAAATGTTCTTCACCAAATCGGTCCAGGCGATATCCGCCGAATGCCTTTTGGCGGCAGCGTAGAGGGTTTCGTAGAAGTTGGGGCTCAGCAGGTCGTCGCTGTCCAGAAAGCCGACATATTCGCCCGAAGCGTGCATTATGCCGTTGTTGCGGGCGCCCCCCTGACGGGAATTTTCCTGATGGAAAACCTTTACGCGGCTGTCCTGCGCGGCAAACGACTGCAGGATGGCCGAAGTATTGTCCGTGGAGCCGTCATCCACAAAGAGAAATTCCATCTCCCCGAGAGTCTGCTCCAGCAAAGTTTCAAAGCATCTCGAAAGGGTGGCCTCCGAGTTGTAACAGGGTATTATGACGCTGACCTTTATCATTTCTTATCTGTCAGAAGCGCACATTTGGCCCACACTTTCATGATGAACTGCTTGGGAAGGGCGCTGCGGTAGCGTCTGCCGTAAGGCACCCCGGCTATGAACTCCACTATCTCACGATGCTCTCTGACGACCTCCATATCGTTTATCTTGAGGCAATTCCACACCGCCCGCATAAGCATATCGGTTTTGCAGACTTCGATGTACGGCTCGTTTTTCAGGCTCTCATAGAGATTGATCATATTGACTGCCGACTCCTTCCGGTTCTGCTTCTTGCTGCTGGCGGTGATGGCCCCCGCACGCAGGAATCTGTAATGGTAAAGCGCCTTGCCTGTATGGACGACCTTGCGGGCATCCCACGCTATCTGCGTCAGAAAGCAGATATCTTCGTGCATGGGGCGGGCGGGGACATATTTTACCCCCTTCCGCCAAAGTGAACACCTGAGGAGTTTGTTCCACATAAATGCCTCTACTCTGGCTGAATGGTTTATCTCATAGACCAGTTCCAGACCGTTTCCGCCGTCGTATGAGACGGGCCGGACGATGCTTCTGTCCGCCAACTCTTTCACATAATCGCAGATGACCACATCGGCATCCTGCTCCAGCGCAGCGCTCAGCATACTCTCTATGTAGTCCGGCTCCACCCAGTCGTCGGAATCGACGTGTATCACATAGTCGCCCGTGACGTGTGCCATTCCGCTCACCCTTGCCCGGGCCAGACCGCCGTTGGGCTGGTGGATTATCTTTACCGAATCCCTGCGGTGGGGATATTCCTCAAGAACGGTTTGGATGATTCCGATGGAATTGTCGGGGGTACCGTCATCCACAAAAACGTATTCTATCTCCGGCCAACTTTGCCCGAACAGGCTTCGGGCACACCTTTCGACATACGGTTCAACCTTATAGACGGGAACAACTATGCTGACCTTGGGCGTCATATCTGAAGAATGTTAATGCTGTGGCTAATGAAGTCAATTTGTCATTAAAGACGTGCGAAAATAATAAGAATTTGACATAAATGACAAACAAACTGCACCCAATCGTCAATAAACAACGCTTTTTTTGTTAAAAAGGGCAAAGTTTTATATAATTGCACAATTATACACTTCATTTACACTTACCTAAACCAACAAACCAGATGAAAAACTCTGTACACAAAATCTTTGCGGCATCGGGCCGCAGTAAGGTGAATCTGTTGGTGTTATTATTCTCCCTTTTCTTTGTCTCAGGCATCGGCAGCGGATATTCCGCCTTCGCCCAGGCCAATTCGAGACTTAACGGAAAAGTGACCAGCGCATCAACGGGAGAACCGTTGCCCGGAGTGGCAGTCTTTGTTGCGGGAACCGCCCACAGCTGCTATTCCGATATCGACGGCTCTTACTCTCTCTCTTTCAAGGCTTCGGACAATACCGAAATCACCTGGCAGCTTATGGGCTTCGTGACCGTCAAGCAGATTTACAAAGGAGAGGGTGTCATCGACATCAAATTGGAAGATGACCTTTCCGTCATCGACGAGGTGGTGGTAACCGGTTACAACAGCATCCGAAAGGAGGGCTTTACCGGCAACACCGTCAAAATCACCAAGGAAGAACTCCTCAGGGTATCCCCCAAGAATGTGATTTCCTCCATTCAGGTGTTTGACCCCTCCTTCAGGATTGTCGAGAACATCGAGATGGGTTCCGACCCCAACGCCCTGCCGGAGTTCAACCTCCGCGGCACCACTGCAATGAAGATGGAAGTTTCCACCAACACCGCAGACATTTCCAGGCAGAATCTCACCAGCAACAACAACCTTCCCATATTCATTCTGGACGGATTTGAAGTTGGTGTTGAAAAAATCTACGATATGGACCCCCAGCGCATCCAGAGCCTCACTCTCCTCAAGGATGCCGCTGCCACAGCCCTTTACGGGTCCCGTGCAGCCAATGGTGTGATAGTGATTGAGACCAGAAAGCCCGAAGAAGGAAGGTTGCAGGTTACCTACAACTTCACCGCTTCGGTCGAAGTTCCCGACCTGACCACCTACAACCTTATGACGGCCCGGGAGAAACTCGACGCAGAGGTGGCTGCAGGTTACTACAACCTCGACCCCGACCCCCTGTCGGGCGACCTCACCAGCCTCGGCGCGCACAGATATTACATTGCCAAGCTGAACAACATCAACAGGGGTGTTGAAACCGACTGGCTGGCAAAAGGGGTGCGTACGTCGCTCCACCACAAACACAGCCTGTATATAAATGGTGGTACCGAAGACATCCGCTGGGGTGCCGAACTCAAATATGACAACACCAACGGTGTGATGCCTTCGTCGTCCCGCAACACCTACGGGGCCGGCCTCGTGCTCGACTACAGGGTTGGAAAATTCCAGATTCTCAACAGGACCGACTTCGACAACATGAAAAACGGCTCCGACCCCACCCAGGCATTCTCCAATTACGTGCATCTTCAGCCCTACGATGTCCTGACCGACTACCAGACCGGCAGATATCTCAAGGAACTCAACACTTGGGGTTCGGGTACACGCATCAACCCCCTCTATGAGGCAGAATACCTCAACTCCTTCTCCAAGAGCAATTATTCCGACTTCTCCAACAAACTCCAGATCAACTGTTTTGTCAACAGCGACATTACCGCCAAGGTGCAGTTTGCCGTTGACAAGAAGTTCTCCGAGACCAGAACTTTCCTGGATCCTTCGTCGGCAACGTTCTCAAAGATAAGCGACCCGAGATACCTCGGAAGTCTCTCGACAATCGAGGATGACACATTCTCCTATGACCTCAACGCCCTGTTGCTCTACAACAAGAACATCGGCAAGAATTATATCAGCACCACCGCCGGTGCGGAGTTGATTGAGAACAGTGTGGCGTCCCTTGCGACATCCTACACCGGATTCCCCAACGGAAGCCTCTACTCCGTGAACAACGCCATGATGATAAACGGCAAGCCGGTCCGCACCAGCAACAAGACCCGTCTGGCCAGTTTCCTCCTGATGGCCAACTACTCCTGGGCAGACATCTATCTCTGCGACATCTCCCTGAGGCTCGACGGCTCTTCCGAATTCGGCAAGGAGCAGAAAATGGCCCCCTTCTGGTCGGCCGGTGCCGGTATCAACGTGCACAAATACGAGTTCCTGCAGGACAACAAGGTGCTTAGCACCCTCAAGCTCAGGACTACTTACGGTCAGGTCGGCAAGGTGAACTTCCCGATTTATGCCGCCACTTCAAGCTACAGCTCGACGTCAACCCAGGACTGGTATCTTACCGGTATGGGCAATATGATGTACTATCTCGGCAACAACGAACTTTCCTGGGAAAAGACCAATTCGTTCGATGCCGGCTTTGACCTGGGTCTCTTCGAAGACAAGGTGATGACACGGTTCTCCTACTATGTGAAGAACACCACCGACCTCATCACCACCGTAACCCTCCCCTCTTCTTCGGGTTTCACCAGCTATATGGACAACCTGGGCAAGATTCAGAACAAGGGTTGCGAACTCGACGTCCGCATCAACGCAGTCAACACCAAGGACTGGGGCCTTATGGTATTCGGCAACCTCTCCCACAACAAAAACCGCATTATGGAGATTTCCGATGCGCTCAAGGCCTACAACGAGCAGGTTGACAAGCTTTATGCAGACTACAGGGAGGGTTCCACAAGCCAGCAGGACAGCAAATACTCCACTCCCCACACCAAATTCATCGAAGGAGGTTCAACCACTTCCATTTTCGGTATGAAGTCGCTGGGCATCAACCCCGCAAACGGTAAGGAACTCTACCTTACCCCCGAGGGGAAGGTGACCTACCAGTGGAGCGCCGCCGACCAGGTCATCATCGGCGACACCGAGCCCAAGATCCGCGGCTCGTTCGGCTTCAATGCGAGATGGAAACAGTTATCGCTCTTCACATCGTTCCTTTACCGCGCCGGCGGACAGCAATACAACCAGACTCTGGTAAGTTATGTGGAGGACGTCAATCTCCTTGCCACCAATGCCGACAGGCGTGTGAATTCGATGCGCTGGAAAAATCCCGGTGACGTGACGCAGTTCAAGGGCATTTCCGAGAACGGTTACACCACCCGCCCCACTTCGCGCTTTGTCCAGAGGGACAATCTGCTTCAGTTCAACTCTGTTTCGCTCAGTTATGACGTCCGTCCCGAGATTATCCACAAGGCGGGCATCAGCATGGCGAGGATTATGGCCAGCATGCAGGATCTGGGTTATTGGAGCACCATCCACAGGGAAAGAGGTCTCGCATATCCTTTCTCCCGCACATTCAACTTCTCAGTCAACTTAAGCTTCTGACGGATATGAAAAGGATATTTATATATATGGCAACAGCCATGATGGTAATGCCGCTTGCCTCTTGCAGCAAATGGCTCGACATTATTCCTGAGGATACCACCGTTGAGAAAAACCTTTTCAGCGATGCCGCCGGATATTATTCCGCAGTCAACGGCATATACCAGACTTTGGCTACCGACAATCTCTACGGAAAGAATCTTTCGTGGGGTTTTGCCAGTGCCCTGTCCCAGGACTATGACAACTACTCCATAAACAACTCCAAGGCATTCTCGAGGACCGAAAACTATGAATACGGTTCCGACGAAGTCAAGGCCTACGGTGAGCAGATATGGCAGAACGGCTACAATGTGGTGGCCAACGCCAACAATGTGCTGAAGCATATCGAAACCGTAGATGAAGATTTCTTCCCCAACATCAAGTTTGACGACGCTTCCCTCATCAAGGGCGAGATGCTGGCGGTAAGGGCCCTCGTGCAGTTTGACCTGCTGCGCCTTTTCGCCCCCTCTCCCAAGGAGAACGCATCGGCCAAGGCCATCCCCTATGTCAAAGAGTACCCCTCTTTCTTCAATGAAAGACTCACTGTGGGCGATGTTCTTGCAAATGTCGAGAAAGACCTCATCGATGCCAAGGATCTCCTTGCCGAGGCCGACACTCTCAAGGGCCTTTATGAGTTCGAGAGTGTCTCCAACCTCTTCCAGAGCACCAACACCGCCGGACTATTCTTCAGCGCCAGGGGTTCCAGACTCAACTATTTTGCCGTGACCGCCCTCCTCGCCAGGGTTTACGCCTATGCGGGCGACCTCGACAACGCATACAAATATGCCACCGAGTTCAAATCGTGGTGCAGCAACGACAAGTGCGGCTACAAATACACCGAAGGCTGGACCGACTCTGACACTCCCGAATCCCGTCCCCACAAGCTTATAGACGAGATTGTCATTGGCTTCTACAGAGAGACTCTCGCCGTTGACTACGAAAGCGTCACCAGCGGTACCGACGGTTCCACCAACAGTTTCGCCCTCAAGGGTCTCGGAGAGATTTTCTCCGACAGCGACGACGTGCGCCGTCTCAAACTCGTTTATGACAACAGTCTCGACGTCCACGTTTCCCTCAAATACAAGACCCGCAAGGAAACCGGTTCCAGAACCATCGTAGTCGAGAACAGGCTTGTCCCCGTGCTCCGTCTTCCCGAAATCAATCTCATCATTGCCGAATACCTTGTGCAGAACGGCCGCTCCGACGAAGCCGCGGAACTGGTCAATGAACTCAGGAGCGCCAGAAGGTGCGCTTCCAACAAAGTTGACGCCTCCACGGTTGCCGATGCCATCGGCAAGGAATTCCGCAGGGAAAGCATTGCCGAAGGTCAGTATTTCTTCTTCTGCAAGCGGACAGGCGCCGCCCAGATAAATGCCGGAGGAGTCTATATAGACATGGCGGGAAAATACACAATGAATATCCCTGACAGTGAAATCACCCTTAATTAAGAGAATGCAATGAAAAAATTCAGATATTTAGCATTAAGTGCAGTTGCTGCCCTTCTCAGCCTCTCTTCCTGCTCGGAAGACCCGCTGGACGTATTCGGGCAGGAGCACTACGTTCACTTCACCAGGGAGTCCGAAAGGAGTTACAACTTTTCGTTTGCCACCATCGAGGGCGATGAATACACCCTGGAAATACCCGTCACCCTCATAGGCAGGTCTCTTGAGGAGGACATCACCTACAATGTCGAGGTAGTAAAGACCGGCGAGGTGGCCACCACCGCCAGCGACGGAGTCTTTACCGTAACGTCCGAAAACGTTTTCCACAAGGGGGCTTTCGAAGACGTCCTCTCCGTCCAACTCCACAATATGCCCGAACTCTCCGAGGAACGCACCGTGGTGCTGAGGATTACCGACAAAGGCGTTGCCAAAGCCGGTCCCGAGGAGTATCAGACCGCCCTCATCAAAGTAAGCAACACCCTCTCCAAACCCGACTGGTGGAGCGGCGACGTCACCAAGATTTTCCTTGGCGAATATTCCGATATCAAATATCAGGAGTTCATCAAGGCAACCGGAATGATAGACCTCACCGATTTGTCAACCGCCAAGGTCAGGACCTATACCATCGCCTTTGTTTACTATCTCCGCGACCTTGACGTCAAGGGACAGACCGCCTACGAAAAAGACGGAATCACCAAAGTGCTTGACACCGTTCCTTACAATAAAAACCTGTAAGCCATGAAGAAGATTATAACCTCTGCGCTTTCCGCAGCGCTTGTATGTCTCTGTGCCGTTTCCTGCTATACCGACAAGGGCAACTACGACTACAGTTACAATACCGACGACATCGTCTTCCTCGAAAGGGGTCACGGTGCCATCGAGATTCTGGAGTCGATGGAAGTCAACCGCGAGAACATGCTTCAGGCCCCCTTCATGTTCAGGGTGGGCGAGAATGTGGAAATCCCCGCCAGATACACCATTTTGGACAAGTCTCTCACCGAAAGTGACCTCGCCTTCGAATGGCTGCTCGGCGACCAGGTTGTCTCCACCGAATCGGTCCTCAGGATAGATCCCAAACCGGTCGGGGATTACTCCGGCATCCTCCACATCCTCGACACGAAGAACAACCAGATATATTCGCGCACCTACAATTTCCGCGTGGATCCCAAATATACCGACGGTTGGGCCATTCTTTCGGAGAACGGAGCAGAGAACCAGATTTCCTATCTGCACCTCAATCTTGGTGACAACGGCTACGAGGCCGAATATGAAGAGAACGTATTTGCAAAGGCCAACAACGGAGAGAAACTCAGCAACGTGACGGATATCTGCGCCCATATGTACGATACCTATCCGCAGGTGTTCTCCCTCAGCGTAGCCCAGAGCAACGAAACCGGCCCCATCGACATCGACATCCACAGTATGGGCAAGCTCGCCAACTACCGCGACCAGTTCATTGGGCAGGTTCCCGATGAGAATTTCATCAAGGTACAGAGCCTCAGCACCGCCGTGCTGCTCCTTTCCGACAAGGGCAACATTTACGCCCGCACCGAGGAGAAGGAGGGTTTCTCCGACACCAAGCCCCACGAAGGTCTGTTCCCCACGACCCCGTTCGGCAACGAGTACAACCTCAACATCACCCACTGGATCAACATGTCCAATATGGCGTCGGGATTCTCCGGCATCAACGAGACCGTGGCCTACGATGAGAACAAGCACAGATGCGTTGTTGTCCACGCCGTAGGTTCCACCAACACCAATCTGGGTATGAAGTGCTATCCTTTCAACGAGCAGTTCTATATGAACTCTGTCGAGCCCAACCGCAACGGCCCCGGCTTTGACGGAACAAATTATTACAACGACATCACCTTCCCCGACCCGTACGACCTGAGCGGCTACAAGGTGCTTGCGATGAAGGGTTGCGGCCGGACAATGGACCTCTTTGCAGACGCCAGTTTCCTGTCGGTGGTGATGCTGCTCCAGAAGGAAAGCACCGGCAAGCTCTACATCTACTCGTTCAGCTTCTTCGTTGCATCAACCGGACGTTACGATGTGGATCTTGACTTGTTCTATCCTCTGCCCGACAATCTCCAGATTGATCCCGAAACGATGTTGTGCCGTGATTTCCTCGGCTCGTCAAACCACCATATCTTCCTGAGCAACAAGGACAGAACCGAGATTTACTACGTCAAGGCGCTGAGTCCGGGCGGGATTGGCAAGATATACAGTTCCGACTCTCCCATCACCTGCTTCTGCCCCGGCGAGATAGGCAACTTCCTCCCGGGATGGGGTATGTACGACACCATCTACTACCAGCTGTTCCTGGTGGCCAAGGAAAACGGTGACATCGACATCGTGAGAATTGACGACTTTGCATACTACGGCGGAGGTGTGGAAACCGTCTGCACCGTGAAAGGCGGCGCGGGCAAAATCACACAGGCCTGCTTCCTTTCCAACTCATCCGCAAATTTCTAAAATCAGATCATTCACATTACCAACATTATTATCATCAAAATCATGAAGAAAACTTTTCTTGTGTTTTTGGCATTCCTGCTTGCCACATCCGTCACACCGGCGGATGCGGCAGTGCCGGGATTGTTCAAGAGCAAAAAAAAGGGAAACGTAACCCCTTCCGACACTACCAAGGTTGAAACCGATTACGACAAATTCTTAAAGAAGAAACCCGTATCCAAGGTGGGATTCATAACCCTGCACCAGGCCGAAGACAAACTCTGGTGTGAGATGCCCGTTGAGATGATGGATCGCCAGATGCTCTTTGCATCCACTCTCAGCGAGATTTCCGACAACGGACTCGGCATCGTGGGCTACAAAACCAACGACCCCCTGCTGGTGTCATTCCGCAAGGTCGGCAAGAAGGTTACACTCAATCTTCATGAAAACGAATATGTTACCCGTGAGCAGGACACTACCATAGCCGCTGCCCTCAAAATAAACGGCATCGGTTCCGTGCTTGCGGCGTTTGACGTAAAGACATACAACAATGACAGCACGGCCGTGGTGTTTGACATGACAGATTTCTTCATCGGTGACGTCAGGAAACTGCGTCCCCTGGACGACCGCAGCGGCAGCACATCCGTCACGGTAATGCACAAGAGCAAGGAGTCTTTCATCCTTTCGTGCAAGGCGTTTGAAACGAACGTGACCGTTCGCACCAGCATGACCTACTCGGTCAACGCAACTGTCAAGGGGCAGGAAGTTCTGAAAGGCGAGCCTATGACTGCCGTTATGACCCACACCCTGCTGCTGCTTGACGAGCAACCCTGGAAACCCCGTCCGGTGGATAGCCGCATCGCCATTTTCCCCACTACGAAAATTTTGTTTGACGGAGCGAAACAGGCATCCGAAAACATCTGTTACGCCAACCGCTGGAGAATGGAACCCAAGGATACCGCCGCATTCCTCCGGGGCGAGAAGGTGGATCCCGTAAAACCCATCATATTCTACATCGACCCCGCCTTCCCCGTGGAGTGGAAAGACGCCATCTTTGAGGCGGTGAACCAGTGGCAGGAGCCATTTGAAAGAATCGGTTTCTCCAACGCCATAATGGCCAAGCCATACCCCACCGACGACCCCGAGTTCGACCCCGACAACCTGAAGTATTCCTGCATCAGGTACGTCCCCACCACCGTCGAGAACGCCATGGGTCCTTCGTGGACCGACCCCCGCAGCGGTGAGATCATCAACGCCTCGGTGTTCGTCTATCACGACGTGGTGAAACTCATCAACAACTGGCGGTTCATCCAGACCGCCCAGACCGATGCCAGCGTAAGGAGCGGCAAACTTCCCAAAGAGGTCTTCGAAGATGCAATGCGCTATGTCATCACCCACGAAGTGGGACACTGCCTCGGCCTTATGCACAATATGAGCAGCTCTGCCACCATTCCGGTGGATTCGCTCCGCTCGCCTTCGTTCACCCAGAAATACGGCACAACCCATTCCATTATGGATTATGCCCGCTTCAATTACGTCGCCCAGCCGGGCGATATGGAGAAAGGTGTGAAACTCACCCCTCCCAGATTCGGCCTGTATGACTATTTCACCATCCATTATTCCTATGCCCCCCTCTTCGACGTCAAAACCTACGAGGAGGAGAAGGAGATTGTCTTCGGATGGATCAAGGAGGCCATTGCCGACCCGGTTTACCGTTACGGCCACCAGCAGATGAGGTCCATTATAGACCCGAGGTCGCAGAACGAGGATTTGGGAGACAACTCCGTGACCGCTTCGGAATACGGCACCAAGAACCTCAAATACATCCTGCCCAAAGTGTCGTCGTGGGTTGTGGATGACAACGACTGCACCTACAAGAGAGAAATCTATACGGGCATCATAGAGCAGTACCTGACCTACGTAAAGCACGTATATGCCAACATCGGCGGAATCTATCTGTATGAGAAACTCGACGGAGACCCCATAGAAAACGCCTACTCCCCCGTTCCCGTGGAGAGGCAGAAAGAGGCCTTCGACTGGCTTGTGAAGCAGTTCAACGACACCGCCTGGCTCGACGAACCCACCCTTATGGAGGTTATGCCCATCATCGGTTCGCCGGCAAAGGCTATGAAGGTAGCCCTTGCCGAGGCCATAGTGAAGACCCCCGCCAAGATTATGACGCACGAACAGGTCTATAGCAAAGACAAAGTGTGGAAACTGGAAGATTGCTGCGCCGAGGTCTATGACCTTGTGTGGAAGCCGACAATCCAGGGCAGGAAACTTACAGCGGACCAGATGATGCTCCAGAGGGAGTTTGTAAAGACCTGGTTCGCCGCCGCGGGTTACACCAAATACAGCGGAGCGGGAGCGGGTCCCAAGGCCGACTCCAAGGGCATAACTACCCCCGACTTCCTCAAAGACTACGAAGCGCGCAATGCACGTCTTCTGAACGACACCCCCAATCCCGACCGGCAGGTGGTTTACGGCTACAGCGACCCCTATTATTTCTTTGTGGGCAATCTCGTATATAATCACGAATTCTACGACACTCTGCTCAAGGTTCAGAAACTGCTGAAGAGCAGGGTTGGCTCCGCCTCCGGCGAGACGAAGGCCCACTACGAACTCCTTCTCCACAATATCCAAAAGACAATTGACAAATAAGACGCCTTATGAAAAGAAGCATTCATTCCCTTCTGACGGGCGTCCTTGCCATATCGATGCTGCTTACCTCAGCATCCGTCCCCGCCCGGGCAGCTTTCTGGAAAAAGAAAAAGGTTGCCGACACCGAAAAGGAACAGAAGAAAGAGTCCGAATACGAAAAACTCTTCAAGGAGAAGCAATACCAGACCGCCAAGGGTTTTATGACCATTCATCTGTTCGATGACTGCAAGGTTCTGTTCGAACTCCCCAAGGATATCCTGGGCCGCGACATCCTCGTATCAAACACCGTGGAGAAAGTTTCCAACGGCGATGCCATAAATTCGGGTTTCACCAATACGAAAGCCATCCACGTCCGCTTTGAACTCTGCGACTCCCTGATACTGATGCGCGACGCGTCCTGCCCCTATATTGCGGGAGCAGACTCCCCCCAGACGCAGGCCCTGGAAAAGAATTTCAAGGGGGCGATTCTGGCAAGCCAGAAAATAAAGACACTCTCTCCGGACAGCACAGCCTATGTCTTCAGTGCCGATGACCTGCTCTCTGTCCTGGACAAGAAACTGGAGCCTTACGATGCCAATTCACCCGGGTCGTACGGCGGCATCGTTGACCTGAAACTGAAAAAACAGGACAGCAAAAGCTTCCGCATAGCAGCAGAGGGATTTTCGGACAATATGAGCATCCTCGCAGAGGATACATACAAGCTGGAACAGCGCTTCCTCGGCTCCCTTTCGTCGGCGGAGCAATTTGTCACCACCCTCGACCGCAGGAATTTCCTGCTTCTGGGAGAAACTCCCGCCAGGATACGCTACGCCGACTCGCGAATCGGTCTCAACCCCATAGAGAAACTCACCTTCGGCAGCGGCGACAGGGGTTCCAAATCGTGCTGGATTGCAAAGAGATGGAACATCGGATCGAGAGAGCATCTCACATTCTATATGGACCCCCTCATCAATCCCGAAATTGCGGAGGCGGTGCGCAGGGGAGTACTGGAGTGGAACAATGCGTTCGCCGGCATCGGTCGTCCCGATTTCATTGAAGTCCTGCCCTTCCCCACCGACGACCCCGAATTCAGCGTGGGCAACCTGAAATACTCGTGCATCGTCCATGAAAGTTCCACCAACAGCGAGATAAGAAGCAACATCTGGACAGACCCCCGCACGGGCGAGATTGTGAGCGCAAGAATCTATGTTCCGTTTGATTTGCCCTCCGCCCTCGTAGCCTCCCTGATGATAAACGTAGGCCTTGCCGACAAAGAGGTCCGAAACCCTTCCAACAAATTGACTCCAAGGGTGCTGGAAGGCGTCAGCGCCGCCGTGACCCACGAAATGGGCAAATGTCTCGGTCTGGGTATCAATGCCGCCGGCTCCTCCACCGTTCCCCTGGATTCGCTCCGCTCGGCAACCTATACCTCTCAGTACGGTCTTTCCAACAGCGTGATGGATATTGTTCCCTATAACTTCACCGCACGCGAAGGAGACCTTGAAAAGGGAGTGGCCCTGGTTCATACCAAGGTAGGTTGCTATGACAAATATGCCATAGACTGGCTCTACGGCACCATAGAAGGGGCCGCAACCCCCGAAGATGAGATAGCCCCGCTGTCGGAGAAGATAAGGAAGTCACTGGACGATCCCCGGCTGATGTTCCACCGGGAATACAACTACAAGGACATCCGAAGGGGCATTGACCCCCGCGCCTTCAAGGGTGATCTCGGAGACGACGGCATAAGAAGCGCCCGCATCCGGATGGAGAACCTCTGCGAAACGATGTCCCAGATAGACAAATGGGTTGCCGGAAACGACGATAACTACGATTTCAGAAGATTGCTCGCCCTCCCAATACTGGAGGCCTCCGCCTACAACATCGCCAATGTGTTCGGTTATGTGGGAGCATTCTGGTTCAATGAAGTGGAGGATGGTTTCCCGGCAGTTGTCCCCCTCCCCAGAGAGTTGCAGAAGAAAGCTTTCAACGAGGGGTTGGAACTGGCCGGAATGATAGATGGCGTGGATAACCGCAAACTGGACAACGACCTCTTCTTCAGACGTTCGATTCCCGATTTCGTCACGGTTTCGTACATTATGCCAAGTATGCTGGGATGCATCGCCTCGGCAGAGTTCTGCGCCGAGAAATCGGCTGACCCCTATACCCCGCAGGATTTGTTCGAAAACATCTGTGACTATATGCTTCGCGATGTCAAATACAACCGCCCGATGGGACATCTCACAATGCTGATGAACTATTCGCTCTTTGCCAACACCCGGAAACAAGCGGGCATAATGACTCCAAAAGACGGGGAGAAAGATCTTTACAGCGCATTTGAAAACGAGGGTTACGAAACGGTGACGGCCATTCCGCTGCTCTCTCCGGATGTCAGTGAACCGCTTATGTTCTCCAACCTCAAGATGCTGCAGAAACGGTACCGGACAGCCCTCGGACAGGCCACCGACCCCACTCTGCGCAAACAGCTCAACTTCCTCCTCTCCTGCGTGAACGACAGTCTGAAAATCGATTAAAACAGAACGATATGGTACAAGGTGACAGAATTCCCGAGGTTCTGGGAATAGACCAGAACGGCAAAGAAATAAAGGCCTCCGACTTCAGGGGGAGGAAACTGATTCTATATTCCTACCCCAAGGACAACACGAGCGGCTGCACCGCAGAAGCCTGTTCGCTCCGCGACCACAAGGATGAACTCAATGCCTTGGGCTATGAAATCTTGGGAGTGAGCAAGGACAGCTGCGCCTCCCATCTCAAGTTCATTGACAACTACAACCTCCCGTTCCCCCTCATAGCCGACACCGGCACCACCCTGCTGCAGGCGTTGGGCGCCTGGGGGGAGAAGGTGGCGTGCGGGCGCCGCACCGTCGGCACCCTCAGGACAACCTACCTGGTAAACGAAGAGGGGGTTATAGAACACGTCTTCCTGCCGAAGCAGATAAAGACCAAAGAACACGCACAGCAGATTATAGACAAAATAAAAGCCTTGGATTAACCAAGGCTTTTATTCTTTCAAAACAGCTTCTTAGAAGCTTCTTAATTGACTTTGATGTCCACGTCAACACCGCTGGGGAGCTCGAGCTTCATAAGAGCGTCGATGGTCTTGGGAGTCGAGCTGTAGATATCTACAAGACGACGGTAAGTGTTGAGTTCGAACTGCTCGCGGGCCTTCTTGTTAACGAAGGTGGAGCGGTTTACGGTGAAGATCTTCTTGTCTGTGGGAAGGGGGATGGGACCGCTGATGACAGCGCCGGTAGCCTTCACAGTCTTTACGAGTTTGTCGGTAGATTTATCTACCAAAGCATGGTCGTAAGATTTCAGTTTGATTCTAATTTTCTGGCTCATTATAGTACTATNGGTCGTAAGCTTTCAGTTTGATTCTAATTTTCTGGCTCATTATAGTACTATTTTAATATTCTGTTATTCGTCCTCGTCTGCCGATGAACGTCTGCCCTGCTTCTCAATAACCTCTTTGGCTATTGAAGGAGGTACCTCGGCATAATGGCTGAACTCCATTGTGCTGGTGGCACGCCCCGACGAGAGGGTACGGAGAACTGTCACATAACCGAACTGCTCCGACAGGGGAACGTTGGCCTTGATGATGCGGGCATTGTTCTTGGAATCCATATCCACAATCTGTCCGCGACGGCGGTTAAGGTCACCCACAATGTCACCCATATAGTCCTCGGGTGTCACCACCTCAAGTTTCATAACGGGTTCCATAAGAATGGGCTGGCATTTGCCGAGCGCGTGTTTGAAGGCAAGGCGGGCGCAAATCTCAAACGAAAGGGCATCCGAATCCACCGGATGGAAGCTGCCGTCAAGCAGCCGCACTTTCATTGAGGTCACCTCGTAGCCTGCCAGAACACCATTGCTCATAGCCGACTTGAAGCCCTTTTCCACCGAAGGGATATATTCGCGGGGAATGTTTCCGCCCTTGACTTCGTCGATGAACTGAAGTCCGGTAACACCCTCGTCTGCGGGGGAAATCTCGCAGATGATGTCGGCAAACTTTCCGCGACCTCCGGTCTGCTTCTTGAACACCTCGCGAATCTGGTGGGAACCCTTGATGGCCTCTTTGTAGTTGACCTGAGGGGCACCCTGGTTAATCTCAACGCCGAATTCACGACGGAGACGGTCCACGATGATATCGAGATGGAGTTCGCCCATTCCGCTGATGACGGTCTGTCCTGTTTCAGCATCGGACTCGACTGTGAAGGTCGGGTCCTCTTCTGCCAGTTTGGAAAGGGCTATGCCGAGTTTGTCAAGGTCATTCTGTGTCTTGGGCTCAACGGCAAGACCGATAACGGGATCGGGGAACACCATTGACTCAAGCACGACGGGACGGTTTTCTGCACATATTGTATCACCGGTGCGCAACTCCTTGAATCCCACGGCGGCGCAAATGTCACCAGCCTCGACAAATTCGATGGGGTTCTGTTTGTTGGAATGCATCTGATACAATCTTGCGACTCTTTCTTTCTTGCCGGTGCGGGTGTTTAGCACATAGGAGCCGGCGTCGAGGCGGCCCGAATATGCCCTGAGAAATGCAAGACGACCTACGAAGGGGTCGGTGGCTATCTTGAAGACGAGTCCGCAGAAGGGCTCCGAAGACTTGGGTTCAAGATCAATCTCCTCGTTGTCATCGGGACGGATGCTCTTTACGGCACCTTTGTCCAGAGGACTGGGGAGGAACCTCATTACGGCATCGAGAAGGAACTGCACGCCCTTGTTCTTGAAAGAGGAACCGCAACACGTCGGCACGGCCGTCATGTTGATGGTTGCCTTTCTCAAAGCTGCAACAACCTCTTCGTCGGTAATGGTTTCGGGTGCATCGAAGAACTTCTCCATAAGGGAGTCGTCGAACTCTGCAGCCGACTCTATCAGTTTGCCACGCCACTCGTCCGCCTCGGCCTTCATCGATTCGGGGATGTCCTTGATCTCGTAGTTGACGAGATCGTTGCCCGAATTGTAGTAGATGGCCTTCATCGATATCAGGTCGATGATGCCCTCAAAGGCATCCTCTGCACCGATGGGCAGACAGATGGGAACTGCATTGGCTCCCAGCTTGTCGTGAATCTCTTCAACTACAGCGAGGAAATCGGCCCCGGTGCGGTCCATCTTGTTGACGTACGCGATTTTGGGGACGTGGTATTTGTCGGCCTGACGCCATACGGTCTCGGACTGGGGTTGTACCCTGCCCACTGCGCAGAAGGTTGCCACGGTGCCGTCCAGCACGCGCAGCGAACGCTCTACCTCAACGGTGAAATCAACGTGGCCCGGAGTGTCGATAAGGTTTATCTGATACTTGTTGCCATTATAATTCCAGAACGCGGTGGTTGTGGCGGAAGTGATGGTTATACCACGCTCCTGCTCCTGTACCATCCAGTCCATAGTGGCCGCGCCGTCGTGAACCTCACCAATCTTGTGCGTCTTGCCCGTGTAGAACAGGATGCGCTCACTGGTAGTGGTCTTGCCGGCATCGATATGGGCCATGATGCCGATGTTTCTCGTGTATTTAAGGTCTCTTGCCATTTATCAACAGCACCTGTATTAGAAACGGAAATGGGCAAATGCCTTGTTGGCCTCTGCCATTTTGTGCATATCCTCTTTTCTCTTAAATGCAGCACCTTCGCAATTGTAAGCGGCGATGATCTCTGCACACAACTTTTCTGCCATGGAGTGACCGGAACGCTTACGGGCGTAGAGTACCATATTCTTCATGGAGATGGAGATTTTGCGCTCTGGTCTAACCTCAGTTGGAACCTGGAAGTTGGCACCGCCGATACGGCGTGATTTCACCTCAACCTGGGGGGTGATGTTTTCCAACGCTTTCTTCCAGACCTCAATGGGAGCCTGCTCAGAATCTTTCATCTTCTCGCCTACCATATCAATGGCATCGTAAAAAATAGAATACGCGATACTCTTCTTCCCCTGCAACATAAGATTGTTCACGAAACGTGTTACAAGCACGTCGTTGAACTTAGGATCAGGAAGTAGAATTCTCTTTTTAGGCTTCGCTTTTCTCATTGTTTCAACAAATAAATGATGGAGTGATTAAAAATAGATTACTTCTTAGCCTTTTTGGGCCTCTTGGCACCATAAAGTGAACGGCTCTGGAGACGACCGTCAACGCCGGCGGTATCAAGGGCACCTCTAAGAATGTGATAGCGGACACCGGGAAGATCCTTTACACGACCGCCACGAACCAGCACGATGCTGTGCTCCTGAAGGTTGTGACCTTCGCCGGGAATGTAGGCATTGACCTCTTTCTGATTGGTGAGACGCACACGTGCAACCTTACGCATAGCCGAATTAGGCTTTTTGGGGGTTGTTGTGTAAACACGTACGCAAACACCACGTCTCTGAGGACATGCATCAAGCGCGCGAGATTTGCTTTTCTCTACGATTACCTCGCGACCTTTGCGAACTAATTGTTGAATTGTGGGCATAAATAGTTGTTATTCTTTTATTTATGTTAGTTTCCCGCCATTAAAGCGGGCTGCAAAGGTAGCAAATTTTTGGGAAAATCAACACTTTTTCAACAATTTTTGCTTGTTGAAGATGCAAAAAAGCGCTGAGGGAAAACTATTTGTAAAGGAATACCTTGTCGCTGCGGCGGAGGCGGCAGGGTGCGGGAACCGAGCATACGTCCCCCTTGCCCGCCTTCGTCACTCTGCCGAGATCCACCCTGATTTCGCCGACCTCTATTTCCACCACCCCGCTGGTGGGGCCGGTGACAAGGAGCGTGTCACCTTCGGATATTTCGCCCGTCTCAATGGTGATTTCGGCAACCCCTATGCGGTCGAAGTAGTTGGTTATGCGGCCGAGATACTGCTTGGTACGGGTGGCCTTGTTGCCATAGACCTCGCTCCACTCGCCGAGGCGCGCCCCCATATAGTAGCCGTCCCAGAACCCGCGGTTGAACACCGTTGCCAGTCGCTCTTTCAGTGCAGCGGCAAGCGCGGGCGTGTATTCCCCCTTAAGAATGGCATCGGCGGCATCGCGATAGGCCCGGGTTACGGTCTTGACGTATTCGCCGGAACGGGCCCGCCCCTCTATTTTGAACACCGTCACTCCCGAAGCGGCTATTTTATCCATAAATTCTATGGTACACAGGTCTTTGGGTGACATTATGTACTTGTTGTCTATCTCCAGTTCGCTGCCCGTTTCAAGGTCGGTGACACGATATCCCCGACGGCATATCTGATAGCAGGAACCGCGGTTGGCGGATGCCCCGTATTCGTGGAGAGAGAGGTAGCATTTGCCCGAAATGGCCATACACAACGCCCCGTGGCAGAACATCTCTATCTCAAGCAGCCGCCCCGAAGGGCCCGTGATGTTATCTCTGACTATTATGGAATGGATTTCGGCAACCTGCGTCAGGGTGAGTTCGCGGGCAAGCACTATGACGTCGGCGTACCTTGCATAGAACCGCAGGCTCTCGCTGTTGGAGATGCTGAGCTGGGTGGAAATGTGAACCTCCAGTCCTATGGAACGGGCATATTCAATGGCCGCCATATCGGAGGCGATGACTGCGGAGACGCCCGCCTTGAGGGCGGCGTCAAGCGTCTGCCGCATTGCGGGCAGATCGTCGTTGTAGAGGACTATGTTGAGGGTAAGATACGATTTGACACCCGCCTCGCGACATATCCGGCAGACTTCCTCCAAATCCTGCGGAGCGAAATTGTTGGCCGAATGGGAACGCATGTTCAGCTGTCCGACCCCGAAATAAACGGAGTCGGCCCCACCTTGGATGGCCGCCATAAGGCACTCGAAATTGCCCGCCGGAGCCATTATTTCAAAATGGCGCGAAGCCGCAGCCGTTTCGTTGGAAATCATTGTCTGCATTGTCGCTTTATTTCAACCTTGGAAGCTGTTAATCCTCTCTATGCACCAGCAGCCGCGAGAACTCGCCGAGCCGATCTATCTGCCCTTCGCTCAGGTCACTCCCCTGAAGGCACTCCATTGCCAGACGGTGGTGCTGCTCTATGGTCTCGATGGCCCTCTGCTTTACTCCAAGTCTTTCATACAAATCCTGCATAAGGGCTATCTTCTCTTCCTTGCAGTCCTCGCCCATGGCCAGAATACGCCCCAGTTCCCTGCGGTCCTTCCCTTCGGCGCAGCGCATAGACTCCACCAGAAGCCACGTTTTCTTGTTGTTGGAGATGTCCCCGCCTATCTTTTTGCCAAAGGTTTCATAGTTGCCGAAAGTGTCGAGATAGTCGTCGGAAATCTGGAATGCCAGCCCGATCTGCCAGGCAAAGCGGTAAATGGCTTCCGCCTGGGACTCCGACGCCCCCGCAATGAGGGCCCCCATCTTGGCGGGACACGCTATCAGCACCGCCGTCTTGAGCCCTATCATAAGCATATAGTCGTCCATATCTATTTCGGGCTCGCTTTCGTATTCCATATCGTACTGCTGACCTTCGCACACCTTGGCGGCGGTTTCGGTAAATAGCTGCAGCACCCGGGAAAGATTTTCGCCGCGGTACATCGTCAGATAACGGTAGGCCATGATGCTCATCACGTCGCCCGAGAGAATTGCGGTATTCTCGTCCCACTTGCGGTGGACCGTGGCTTTGCCCCTGCGGGTGTCGGAACGGTCCATTATGTCATCGTGCAGAAGGGTGAAATTGTGGAATATCTCAATGGCCATCGCCGGCCCGAGTATGTTCTCGTCAATATTGTCGCTGAAAAGGTTGTAACTAACCAGGCACAAGCGGGGGCGGATGCGCTTCCCGCCTATGGACATCATATATTCCAAAGGGCGGTAAAGTCCCTCCGGCTTCAGGGGAAAGCGGATTGAGGATATCCTTTCCGCAATAATCCCATCCAGTTGTTTTATCGGTAACATCTCTGTTTCTAATCTTGGTGGCTTCCAAAATGCAAAGATAGGATTTTTGGACAATTGGGCGGACAAATATTATCTTTGGCTTTTCAACAGAATGCGACTATGAAAGATATTGTATTTGCCACCGGCAACCGCAACAAGCTCCGCGAAGCCAGGGAGATTCTGGGAGGGGATTTCAATATCCTGATGCCCGCCGATTTCGGTTTTGAGGAAGATATTCCCGAAACCCACGAGACCATCCCCGAAAATGCCGAGGAAAAAGCCCGTTTCGTGTGGGACAGATTCCACCGCGACTGCTTTGCGGACGACACGGGGCTGGAGGTTGACTATCTCAACGGCGCCCCCGGGGTCTATTCCGCCCGATATGCGGGCGAACCCAAGAACCCCGTGGAGAATGTCCGCAAACTTCTGGCGGAGTTGGAGGGCGTCCCGTTTGAAAAGCGCACCGCACGGTTCAGATGTGACGTGGCCCTCGTCGAAAACGGAAAACTCACCCTGTTCGAAGGAATTTGCGAGGGGCATATCGCCCTCGAGCCGATGGGGGAACTCGGCTTCGGATACGACCCCGTGTTCATTCCCCAGGGAATGGACAAAACTATGGCAATGCTCTCCCTTGAAGAGAAAAACAGCGTTTCCCACAGGGGCAGGGCAATGGACAAACTCGTATGTTACCTGAAAGGGAAAGCCGAATAATCGTTCTCCATCTTACCAAATACGGAGATTCGTCGCTCATCGTCCACGCGCTGCAGAAAGGCGGGGGACGCACCGGCTTTTTCCTGCGGGCCAGAGGGGGCAAAAGCGGGACGGGTCCTTTCCACAGTCTGGGCATTGCCGACATTGTGACGGCCAGAAGCAAGGGCAATCTCCCCTTCATCAGGGAGGCCCTCCCCGCACACCATCTGCTCTCCATCCGCACCGACCCCTACAAGAGCGCCATCGCCATATTCATCGGGGAACTGCTCTACCGCTGCATCACCGAGGAGAAGATTGACGACGAGCTGTTCTGTTTCATAGAAGACGAAATCTGCCGTCTGGAATCCCTCGCCTCCCCCTGCGCAAATTTCCACCTCTGCTTTATGGTGGGGCTTTGCAGGGTGATGGGATTCCTGCCCAAAGACAATTACAGCGCCCGGCAGCCCTATTTCGGCATTGAAAACGCCGAATTTGCCGCCGAGCCCGCGGCCGGTTCGTTTTCCGGGGAATGCTCCCGGATACTCCACCAACTGCTCTCCCTGTCGGTCGAAGAAGGAATGAAAATCCCCCTGTCAGGGGCGCTGAGAGGGGAATTTGCAAGGAAGATGGTGGAATTTCTGTGCTACCACCTTTCCATAAAAGTCAGGATAAAATCGCTCGATGTCCTGCACGACATAATGTCATAGGCAGGACTCTCACTCCTCCACCAGAGCGTAGTCTATCTGTTTCTGTTCTATTGAAACCCTGGTTACCGAAATTTTGACCTTGTCGCCGAGAGTTATGACCTTGTGGGACGTTTTGCCCACTATGCGGTATTTTTCCTCGTCAAACTGGTAGAAATCGGAGGTGATGGTGCGCAGAGGCACCATTCCTTCCACCTTCGTAGGTTCTATTTCAACGTACATTCCCCACTCGGTAAGGCCGCTTACGGTACCCTCGAACACTTGTCCCACCTTGTCGGACATAAACTCGGCAAGTTTGTATTTGGTGCTGGCCCGCTCCGCCTCGGTGGCCACCTGCTCCCGTCCCGAACTATAGACACTCCACTGTTCGTAGAGGGCCTTGTCGGGCATCTTTGCAAGTTTTCCGTCGCTGTAATAGGCCTCCAGATACTCCGCCAGCAGCCGGTGCACCATCATATCGGGGTAGCGCCGTATGGGAGAGGTGAAATGGGTGTAGAACGGGAAAGCCAGTCCGTAATGCCCCACGTTGTCGGTGGAATAGCGGGCGCGGGACATTGCCCTCAGGGCCAGCATCCCTATCGCATCTGCCGCAGCGTTGTTCCTGACATCTCCCAGCAGTTTGTTCAGACTCTTCGAAACCTGCTTTGCCGTCTCGGTGGGGCCCAGTTCGAAACCGAAATTCTTGGCAAACGTACGCAGGTTGCCGAGTTTCTCGTTGTTGGGGGTTTCGTGGATACGATATACGAAAGTCGCCCCCTTGATGCCGCATTTCTTCGCCGCAAACTCGGCCACCGAGCGGTTGGCCAGCAGCATGAACTCCTCAATGAGGAAATTGCTCTCGTGGCTCACTTTCTGATAGACGTTCACCGGTTTGCCCTCCGCATCTACCTCAACCTTCATCTCGGGCCTTTCAAAATTGATGGCACCTTTGGCAAAACGCTGGTCACGGAGAATCCTGGCAAGATCCCAAGCTGCCAGAACCTCCTCTTTCAAAGGACCTTCGCCGGTTTCAATCACATTCTGGGCCTCATCGTAGTCGAACCTGTGGTCTGAATTTATGACGGTGCGGCCGAACCAAGACTCCACAACCCTGGCCTTGGCGTCCAGTTCAAAAACGGCCGAAAAGCAGAGTTTGTCTTCGTTGGGACGGAGGGAGCATAGTTTGTTGGAGAGTTTCTCCGGCAGCATCGGGATGGTGCGGTCCACCAGATAGACCGAAGTTGCGCGGTTGTAGGCCTCCTTATCCACAATGTCGCCCGGCTTCACATAGTGGGTGACGTCGGCGATATGCACTCCTATCTCGTAATTGCCGTTGTCCAGCTTCCTTACCGAAAGGGCATCGTCAAAATCCTTGGCATCCGCAGGGTCAATGGTGAATGTCGTAATCTTGCGAAAATCGCGGCGGCGGGCTATCTCGGCCTTGGTTATCTTCTCCGAAATATTGTCGGCAGCCGTTTCCACCTCCGGTTCGAAGCGGTATGGAAGGCCGAACTCGGCAAGGATGGCGTGCATCTCGGTGTTGTTTTCGCCGGGGGTGCCCAATACGTCCACTATCTTGCCTATCGGCTCCATGCTCCTGCGTGGCCACTCGGTAACCAGCACGGCGACCTTCAGTCCGTCCGCCGCCTTCACTCCGCCTATGGTGGGCAGGTCATCCGGCGTTTCTATGGGGATGCGGATGTCATAGGGCATTCTGGGACTCTCCACTATCGCCCACACCTGCGTGCCGCGTACCGTAAGGACGCCTATGTGGGGTCGGGCCGACCTTTCCACAATGTAGATGACTTCCCCCTCGCAACGCCCCATTCTCCCCTTCTTCTTGGATACGACGGCTTTGACCACATCTCCGTTGAGGGCGCCCCTGAGTTTGGGGGCGGTGACGAAAATGTCCTCTTCACGCCCTTCCACCACTATGAATCCGAAACCTTCGCGGGTGAGACTTACCGTACCCTGCACCTCTTCCAGGCTCTTCGGGCGCCTTCCCGTGGTGCTCGGACGGGGAGAGTGGCTTGATTTGTGACGGTTCTGCCGGAAATTTTTAACAACTTTTTTATCGCTGCTCTTTTTAGACATAAAATGAATACCTTTGCGAGTCCTATAATTGCCGGCAAAATTAAGAAAAAACAAATAAGAAACAGTTAAGCGATGGATAAGAAAGTATTATTGATGATTCTGGATGGTTGGGGCGAAGGTCGTGCCGACCACAGCAACGCCATCTACACCCAAGGCCAACCCAATATCGACGCCCTGCGCGCCAAATATCCCCACTCCCGCCTCAAGGCGTGCGGAGAGGACGTGGGTCTGCCCGACGGACAGATGGGCAACTCCGAAGTGGGCCACCTGAACATCGGCGGCGGCCGCATCGTATATCAGGATCTGGTCAAAATCAACATCGCCTGCCGCGAGCACCGTCTCCTCGAGAACAAGGAGATTGCCGCCGCATACGACTATGTGGAAAAGAGCGGATGCGCCCTCCACTTCATAGGTCTGGCAAGCCACGGCGGAGTCCACAGCTCCCTTAACCATCTTTACGAATTTCTGGCTGTCGCCGCACAGAAAGGATTTGAAAAGGTCTATGTCCACTGCCTTATGGACGGCCGCGACTGCGACCCCCGCAGCGGCAAGGGTTTCATAGAGGAACTCGAACAGAAGATGGCCGCCTCGTGCGGCAAGATTGCCTCGGTGTGCGGCCGATACTACACTATGGACCGCGACAAACGCTGGGAAAGGGTGAAGGAAGGATATGACCTCATCGTCAACGGCACCGGTCTTCAGGCAAAGAGTGCCGCCGAAGCCATACAGGCCTCCTACGACGAAGGTGTCACCGACGAATTCATCAAACCGGTATGCATTGTGGGCGAAGACGGCAAACCCGTCGGCACCATCAGGGAAAACGACGCCGTGATATTCTTCAATTTCCGCAATGACCGCGCCCGCGAAATCACCGCCGCCCTCACCCAGGAGGAACATCCCGAGGTCGGAATGCACACCATTCCCCTCTACTACTGCTGCCTGACCCCCTACGACGACAAGTTCACCGGACTCCACATTCTTTTCCCCAAAGAAAACGTCCAGAAGACCCTCGGCGAAGTTGTTTCCGCAGCCGGACGATCCCAGCTCCGCATCGCCGAAACCGAGAAATATGCCCACGTCACCTTCTTCTTCAACGGCGGACGCGAAGCCCCGTTTGAGAATGAAGACCGCATCCTGATTGCCTCCCCCAAGGTTGCCACATACGACCTGCAGCCCGAAATGAGCGCTCCGGAAGTGGCCGAAGCCCTCATCGCCGACCTCAAGACGGCAAAGCACGATATGGTTATCCTCAACTTTGCCAACGGCGACATGGTGGGACATACGGGGGTTTACGATGCCATCTGCACCGCCGTCAAGACCATTGACACCCTTGTGGCAGACGTTGTGGGCACCGCCCGCGAGATGGGTTACACGGTGCTCATCACCGCCGACCACGGCAACGCCGACTATGCGGAGAACCCCGACGGTTCCCCCAACACCGCCCACTCCCTCAACGAGGTGCAGTTCGTGGTGGTGGACGATGACATAAAGAGCGTCAGGGACGGACGCCTTGCCGACATCGCTCCTACAATGCTGCAGCTTATGGGCATTGCCCANNNNCGAAATGACCGGCGAATCCCTCATTTAAGCGGATTATGGCAACCAAGGGAACAGCCACCGTGGTAAAGCATACCGGCAGTCACTATCTGCTGTCGCCCCTTCCGCAATGGGAGCTGTTCCCCGCCGTGATGCGCGGCAAAATCCGCCTCAAGGAGGCCGTTTCCACCAACCCCGTCGCCGTGGGGGATGTCGTTGACTATACCCTGGACGGGGATATGGCCACCATCGACACCATACACCCCCGCCGCAACTACATCATCCGCCGCTCCACCAACCTCTCCCGGGAAGCGCACATCCTGGCCGCCAACATAGACCGCGTCTATCTGATAGTCACGATGGTTCTCCCCGAGACCAAACTCGCCTTCGTGGATCGTTTTCTGGTGACCTGCCAGGCCTACAACGTCCCCGTTACCATCGTCATAAACAAGTGCGACATCTATCTTGAAGACGCTTTGGAGACGGCCGACTATTTCGAGGACATTTACGGCGGGGCGGGCTACGAAATCATACGGGCATCGGCCCTCAGGGGGGACAACATAGATCTGCTGCGGGAGAAATGCCGCGGGCAGGTCAATCTGTTCAGCGGATTTTCGGGAGTCGGGAAGTCGTCCCTGGTAAAGGCCCTGGACCCCTCCCTGGACCTCCGCACTGCGGAGATTTCCACCGCACACCTGCAGGGGCGGCACACCACCACATTCTACGAAATGTTCCCCTTGGCCACCGGCGGGTTCATAATCGACACCCCCGGCATCAGGGGCTTCGGTCTGGTCGATTTCGAAAAGGAGGAACTCAGCACCTATTTCCCCGAGATGATGAGGGTCATGGACCGGTGCCGGTTCAAGCCCTGCACCCACACCCACGAACCGGGATGCGCCGTGAAAGAGGCGGTGGAGAGCGGGGAAATCTCGCCGGAGCGCTACAACTCCTATCTCGGAATGCTTGACGAAGAAAAAAAATACAGGTAGCAGTATGGCCGAGACCTCCATTAACCGCCATATTCTCAAACTCGCCGTACCGAGCATACTTGCAAACATCACCGTCCCCCTTGTGGGGATAGCCGACCTTGCCATAGCCGGCCATATCGGGGACGCCTCGGTGATGGGAGGTGTGGCCATCGGCACAATGCTGTTCGATATGTTCTACTGGACTCTGGGATTTCTCAGGGCCGGCACCGGAGGACTCACCGCCCAGGCCTATGGAAGGGGGGATTTCACCGCCGCAATGAAGGCCTTTACCCAGGGTTTCACCACGGTCATAGCCGCCACAGTTCTCTTCTTCTGTCTGCAATGGCTGTTCATTGACACTGCGTTCCGTTTCATTGACTGCTCGGCAGAGGTCCAGGCAATGGCCCGAAGATATTTCTTCGTGAGAGTGTGGGCCATCCCCGCCTCCCTCTCCCTCTTTGTCTTCAGAGGGTGGTTCATCGGGATGCAGAACACCCTTCTGACGATGGTTGTGGATGTTGTCGTAAACGTTACCAACATTGCGGCGAGCCTGATTTTTGCCCTCCCCTGCAAAATGGGGATTGCCGGCATCGCCCTCGGCACCGTGGTGGCCCAATGGACCGGATTCACGGTTTCGCTGGTGCTGATGATTGTCAATTACGGAAAAATGTTCCGGCTCATAAACGTCAGGGAGAGCATCCGTTGGAGCAACTACAAAAAGTTCTTCTCCCTCAACGTCCATCTCTATTTCCGCTCGCTGCTGCTCCTGGTGGTCTATACCGGATTCACCTCTATCTCCGCCAGATACGGAGACGTGGAATTGGCGGTATCTTCGGCAATGATGAAACTGCTGCTCCTGTATTCCTACTTTACAGACGGATTTGCCTATGCGGCGGAGGCCCTTACGGGGAGATTCATAGGGGCCAAAGACCCCGCCCGTCTCAAGAAGACCATCCATCTCGTGTTCATCTGGTGTCTGGCAATAGGCGTCGTATCGACTCTGGTATATGGCTCTTCGGGCAAGCTTATGGTGCAGATTTTCACAAATGACCCCGCCGTGATAGCCGGTTGCGCCCCCTATCTTTTCTGGCTGGTGCTGATGCCGATAGTGAGCTGTATTGCATTCACCTGGGACGGCGTCTATATCGGTGCCACCGCCTCCCGCTCTCTGGTCCTGAGCATGCTGTGGTCCGCCGTCTCGTTTGTGGCGGTCTATCTCATTCTGGCACCGCTGATGGGCCTCCAGGCGCTGTACGCGGCATACTTCTCCCACCTGATAGTGCGGAGCGCATATCTGACCCTTGTGCGGCGCAGGGACATTCCCTACCTCGCGGAATGGAAAAAATCCTGAAAGACAGCTTCTTCTAAACCCTGTATTCGAGGCCGTGATGGGCCAGGAAATCGAGCAGAGGCTCATCCGGCGACACTGTCAGCGCACGGGAGAAGAAGGTGACATTCCTCTTGTTGACCTCGTCTATGACATCTATGAATAATCTGGCCTTGCCGGAACATTTCTTGCAGACTGCCAGGAACTCCTTGGTAAAGGTTTTGTTCAGTTGCGACAAAGGCACTTTCACGTGGAACTCCTTCACCTTTTCATCCTTCACATTCCCCAACAAGACTATTTCGTTTATTTTCAGTTCGTAGCGGGGTGGCTCGGTGCTGCCTTTAGGAATAAACCTCGGCTGAGTGGCAAGGGATATCAAGACTGGTGTGTTCAACTGGGTATGGGGAGAGAAGGTGTCGCACGCCTTGCCGAAGAGTTTGAATTCGAAACTTCCCATAAAATCTTCTATCTCAAACTTCAAGAAAGGACGGCCGTTCAAGGTTGTCCCCATTTCGCGCTTTGTGATATAGCCCGCCACCTCATAGTTCTTTTCGAGGCACGTATCCTCTTTTTTCTTACGTTTTTCCTGCACCATACGGGCATCGGAGTCCATCTTCGACTGAATCTCCTTGAGATCGGCCACAGTGGTGTTGGTGAAGTGGGCTATCTCGAACTTGTAGCGGTTGAGGGGATGGTCGCTGAGATAGAGGCCCACAACCTCCTTTTCGTCCTGCAGCACCTTCATCCGGTTCTCCTCAGCCACCTGGGGAAATTTCGGTCTTACCGGCTTAATCTCTTCCATTGCCCCGAACAGGCTCATCGTGGAGTTTATGGAGTCGCTGTGGAACTTGGAAGCATAGCGTATGGCAGCATCTATAAACTGCTCACCGTTATCGACCGTGGCAAAATACTGGCCCCGATGCGCCTCCTTGAAGCAGTCGAACGCTCCCGATTTGACCATACATTCCAGGACCTTGCGGTTGATGACACCCATAGGAACCCTCTCCAGCAAATCGAAGAACTCCGTGAAGGGACCGTTCTTCTCCCTCTCGGCGATGATGGCTTCGACCACATTCTCCCCCACTCCCTTGATGCCGGCGAGTCCGAAACGGATGACGCCCGCCTTGTTTGCAGAAAACTTGGTCTCGCTCTCGTTGATGTCGGGTCCCTTCACGGCTATTCCCAGATGGCGGCAGTCGTCCATAAGCTTGATGATTTCGTCCATCTTGTTGATGGAGCAGGTCATGTTGGCAGCCATGAACTCGGCGGGGAAATGGGCTTTGAGATA
>JABUTP010000003.1:34063-38840 GCA_021443625.1 Bacteroidales bacterium
CAGGTGGCGTGGGACTTGTTGAAGGCATAGGAGGCGAAACTCTCCCAGTCCTTCCAAATCTTCTCGAGAATCTTGGGGTCGTGGCCGTTGTCCTGCCCCCCCTGGAGGAACAGGGGCTTGAGTTCGGCCAGTTTGTCGGCCAGCTTCTTGCCCATCGCCTTGCGCAGGGTGTCGCTCTGGCCCCTCGTGAATCCCGCCAGCAGACGTGACAGAAGCATCACCTGCTCTTGATAGACCGTGATGCCGTAGGTGTCCTTCAGATATGTCTCCATCACCGGAATGTCATAGGTGATGGGCTTTCGTCCCTGCTTGCGGTCGATGAAGTCGGGGATATAATCCATAGGCCCCGGACGGTAGAGGGCGTTCATCGCGATGATGTCTTCCAGACAGGTCGGCTTGAGTTCGCGGAGGTATTTCTGCATACCCGCCGACTCGAACTGGAACACCGCGATGGTGTCGCCGCGGCCGAAGAGTTCGTAGGTCAGTTTGTCATCCTTGGGAATCGCCTCGAGGTCAATGTCGGTGATGCCCCTGCTGTGGGCGATGTTGCGGAGACACTCTTTCTGGATGCTCAGGGTGTTGAGTCCCAGAAAGTCCATCTTGAGCATTCCCACCTCTTCTATGAAATGGCCGTCGTATTGCGAAATCCAAACGTCCTCCCCCGTCTCCTTGTCCTTGGCAATGCCGATGGGGATATAATCGGTGAGGTTACCGCGGCCTATGATGGTGGCACAGGCGTGGACGCCCACCTGCCGGATGCTCCCCTCCAGCTGCGACGCGTATTTCAGCACCTCGCGGTTGATTTCAGGGCCGTTTTCATATTCGTCCTTCATCTCCGGCACCAGACGGAGACAATTGGCAAGGGTTACCTTGGCGTCTTTTCCCTCCCTCCCTTTCTGGAAGAGTTTCTTGACCTTTATTGTTTCTTCGGGGTTGTCCGGATTCGGCTCCTCAATCTCCTTTTCTATCACTTTGAAGTTATCCTTCAACTTATCGGAGGAGGGATTGAACGGATATTCCCTGTCAAACTTTTCGGTGAGATGATCCGGCACCATCTTGGACAGGCGGTTCGATTCGTCCAGAGAAAGCCCCGACACCCGCGCCACATCCTTTATGGCACTTTTGGCGGCCATTGTGCCGAAGGTGATGACCCTCGAGACGTGATCTTTGGAATATTTGTCCTCCACATACTGGTGTGCCGAGACCAGATCTTCGAAATCGACGTCGATATCGGGCATGCTTATACGGTCGGGGTTGAGAAAACGCTCAAACAGCAAGTCGTACTTTATGGGATCCATATTGGTAATCCCTATGCAGTAGGCCACTGCCGAACCCGCTGCCGAGCCCCTGCCCGGCCCCACGAAGAAGCCCTGCGCCCTGGATGCAGCAATGAAATCCTGCACTATGAGGAAGTAATCGGGGAAACCCATACGGCATATCGTACCCAGTTCGAAACGGATTCGTTCCTGCTGTTCAGGAGTAAGTTCATCCCCGTAACGACCCTTTGCGCCCTGATAGGTTATGTGGCACAGATAGGCCACGGAGTTGCAGAATTCGTCGCCGCGGTAGTTCCCGTTCTTGTCGTTGCGCCCCTCATCTATTATGTCCTTGTATTTTTCGAGATATGTGTCAATGTCTTTGAGAAACTCCGGCTCTATGTCATACTTGGGCAGTACGTGTCCGCGGTCTATTGAGTAGGCTTCGATTTTGGAAGCGACTTCAAGGGTGTTTTCCAGAACTTCCGGATGATTCGGGAAAAGCATCGCCATTTCATCTTCGCTCTTGAGGAACTCCTGCTGGGTGTAGCGCATCTTGCGGTTGGGGTCATCCACCAGCGTGTTGGTGTTGATGCAGATGAGCCGGTCGTGTGCCTGACCCTCCTCCCGCCTTACGAAATGGACGTCGTTGGTGGCCACAACCTTGATGCCCATCTCCGAAGCGAGTTCGTATATGCCCTCGTTGGCCACAAGCTGCCGCTCGTAAACCTCCTGGGTAAGCCCCGGAACCTCGGTTCTGTGCAGCTGCACTTCCAGATAATAATCGTCCCCGAAAAGGGATTTGTGCCACTCTATCGCCTTGCGGGCGGCACTCTTGTCCCCTCTGATAAGGTTTCTGGGGACCTCTCCGGCTATGCAGGCCGAAAGGCAGATGAGGTTTTCGTGATACTTCTCCACAACCTCGTGGCAGACGCGGGGACGGTCGTAATACTTGCCCTCGATATGCCCAGTGGAGACTATTTTCATAAGGTTCTTGTACCCCTCGTAATTCTTGGCCAGAAGGATGAGATGGAAGTATTCCCTGTGTTCCGAATCCTTGATGGTGTGGTCATAGTGGTTGGTGACGTAGAGTTCGCACCCGATGATGGGCTTGATGTCGGGATGCTTTTTGGCAACTTTGAGGAACTCTTTGACTCCGTAGAGGTTACCGTGGTCGGTAATGGCCAGGGCGGGCATTTGCAACTCCTCTGCGCGGGCAAAGAGTTTGGAAATGTCGGACAATCCGTCGAGGATGGAATATTGTGTATGGACGTGAAGATGGACGAAACTCATAGCCTCAAAGGTAAGCAGCCGATTTGAAAAAACTGCAAAATTTTTGGGCAATTGCGGCTTATTTTTTGATATGGCCATTTTTCGTTATTTTTGGCATCGTTTACAAATTCGACCTTTTTGAAATGAAAAAAATATACACCTTCATTCTGGCTGCAGTCGTCGCTTTCAGCGCCTCAGCCCAGTCTCCCTACTTTTCGTTGGGCAAATCCCTTGAAATCCAGAGTTCGATATTGCGTCATCTCTCTTCGAGCTATGTCGATACCCTCGATTTCGAAAAACTCATAGGCACCGGCATCGATGCGATGCTGGAGTCGCTTGACCCCTACACCGTCTATTTTCCCGAGGATGAAGACGAAAACATCCAGCTTATGACCACCGGCATCTACGGCGGCATAGGCTCTTTGATTAAAAAGCGCCCGGGCGGAGGAGTGGTCATTTCGGAACCCTATCCCAACTCTCCCGCCGTCAAAGCCGGCCTGCAGCCCGGGGACACCATCCTCAGCATCGACGGCAAGGATGTCTATGATGAGACTTCGCAGCAAAGTTCCGACAGGATGAAAGGGCAGCCCGGCACCACCGTCCGGTTCCACGTGAAAAAGGGACGCACCGGGGAGTTGGTTGACCTCAACATCAAGAGGGAGCGCATCCATCTCGACAAAATAGAATACTTCGGAATGCTGAACGATTCGGTGGGATACATCTACCTTACGGGGTTTACCTCGGGAGTCAGCACCGAGGTGCGCGAAACCCTCGCCAATCTCAAGCAGCAGGGCGCCCGCAAACTTGTCCTCGACCTCAGGGGCAACGGAGGCGGCCTTATGGACGAAGCCATCAAAATTCTCTCGATATTCGTTCCCAAGGGGACGATGGTGGTCTCTTCCAAAGGAAGGGAAGTCACGTCTAATGTGGAATATAGAACCAAAAGCGAGCCGATGGATATCGACATCCCCATTCTGGTGATGATTGACAACGCCTCCGCCTCAGCCTCCGAAATTGTGGCGGGAGCTCTTCAGGACCTCGACCGCGCCACCATCGCCGGCACCCGCAGCTTCGGAAAAGGGCTCATCCAATCGGTCCGCCCCACCTCCTTCGGCGGTAATGTCAAAATCACGACCGGCAAATACTACACCCCCAGCGGCCGTTGCGTCCAGGCCATCGACTACAGCCACCGCAACGAAGACGGCAGCGTAGGTTACATACCCGACTCGCTGACCCACGAATTCCGCACCGCAGGAGGGAGAATAGTCAAGGACGGCGGCGGAATCACCCCCGACATCGAGGTCAAGGGGAGGAAATATTCCCGCCCCTCCTATTCGCTTGTATATGGGGACATAACCGGTGATTACGCCATCAAATACTACAAGGAACACCCGACCATAGCCCCCGTCGGGCAGTTCTGCCTGACCGATGAGGAGTACGAAGACTTTGTTGCATTCTGCGAGAAAGTCGATTTCGACTGGCGGAGCGGCTCCGAGGCCGAGATTGCCAAACTGGTGGAGGTTGCCCAATACGACGGAATCTATGACCGTTGCAAGGATGAAATCGATGCCCTCAAGGCCAAACTCGACATCTCCAAGGCCGATGCCCTCCGGATGGTAAAGGATGAAATCAAGCCCCTGCTCGAGTCGGAAATAGCCGTCAAATATTACTTCCAGGCCGCCGGCGTCCAGGTCAATCTGCGCACAGACACCCAACTCCAGGAGGCTCTGGCACGGTTTTGATTCCGGACATATTTTTTGCAAAACTGAAAAATAACGATACCTTTGTGGCTCGTTAGGTCTGACCTCAACTGCCCGAATGGCGGAATTGGTAGACGCGTTGGTCTCAAACACCAATGGCTGCAAGGCTGTGCCGGTTCGATCCCGGCTTCGGGTACAGAAAAAGCTTCGGAACGTCTCCGAAGCTTTTTTGTCGGGATACCCCGACTCGAACGGGGGACCCCTTGGTCCCAAACCAAGTGCGCTGCCAACTGCGCCACATCCCGATAGCGGGCCCCAACGGCCCCGCGGACCGCAAAGATATTCAAAAATTCATTAACATCAAATTGCCCGGGGCCCTCCGGCACATCCCCTCTCCCCCGAAAATTTATTTTGGCATTACAATTATAACTGCTATATTTGCGCTTGCTTTCCCCGCAAGGAAAACAAATTTCAGCCCTGTCCGGTGAGGTGGGTGAGTGGCTGAAACCACCAGTTTGCTAAACTGACGTACGGGTAACCGTACCGGGG
>JABUTP010000040.1 GCA_021443625.1 Bacteroidales bacterium
TTCTGCGACGACTCCATTGTAAGGGGTACCCAGCTCAGGGACAATGTACGCACCTTCGTTGCACACGGCGCCTCGGAAGTCCATATCCGCATCAGCTGCCCGCCCCTGATTTTCCCCTGCACCTACGTCAATTTCTCGGCCTCGAAGAGTCCTCTGGAACTCATCACCCGCCGCGTCATTCAGGAACTTGAGGGAGAACACGACAAGAATCTCTACGAGTATGCCAAATTCGGCAGCCCCTGCTACTGCAAGCTGGTGGAGGCCATCCGCAGCAAACTTGGCATGACATCCCTGAAATTCAACTCCGTCGAGAACCTTGTGGAAGCCATCGGTCTGCCCAAGGAGTGCATCTGCACCCATTGTTTCGACGGTACTGCAAACGATTAACCGGCATTTCTTATGGAACTGATTGAGAACACCAACTATCAGGCGGCTCTGGAGTATATCTCCGAACACGACCTCGAGGAACTCTCTCCGGGACGCCACTATATAGACGGCGACAATCTTTTCGTCAATATTGTTGACGACGAACTGCAGCCTGCGGAGAAGGCCTGCCTTGAGGTGCATAACCGCTACATCGACATTCAGATACCCCTCTCGGCCAGCGAGTCGTTCGGCATCAAGCCCCGCAAGGAGTGCCTCAAACCCATTGGGGAGTTTGACGACGAAAAGGACTATCAGCTGTTCGCCGACAAAGATTGGGAAACAGTGACTGTCCCCGAGGGGGAAGCCATAGTTTTCGCCCCCGATATGGCCCATGCCCCGTTGATAGGGAGCGGCCCCATCCGCAAGGCCGTATTCAAGGTAAAGGTCGATTAATCACTCGCTCATAAAGAGGTGTTGATGGCAGGCTGGAAACATAAGTTTTCAGCCTGCTATTATGTGTATCAGAAGGTACAGAAGGTGCAGGACGCGGCCCAGCAGTCTGCCCAGCAGGGGGCCGAGCCACTCCATTCCGTGGGTCAGGCCGGCTAAGGGGGTGAGATAGATGGCGATGCTGGCCAGAGGGGTGGCAAAGAGGTTGGTAACCATAAAGAATCTTGGGAAGGTGCCGAAATAGAGCAATACCAGCGGTGCGGTGAAACATTGTGCCGACAGGGTTAGTGCCAGCAAATCCCGCAGTTTCTCCATTATCACACTCCTGCAGTACAGCAGGGAGCGGAGTTTCGGATAGACGAAATGTATCCCCGCCATTGCTCCGTAGGAGAGTTGGAACCCTATTCCGAAGGGGGAGGAGGGGTTGCAGATGCATGCCACAAGGGCGCTGATGGCAAGTGCCCGCAGAATGTTGCGCCGACTGTGGAAGTATCCCCCCGATTCATACACCGTAATCATCACGACCGCCCTCATTATGGAACTCCCAAGTCCCGCTATCACCGCATAACTCCACATACAAAGCAATATGATTGCAGTCCGCAGCACTCGGGCATGGCGCGATTTGCCCATAAAAGAAAGGGTGAGCGAAAGAAGTGCATACAGGACGCCGATGTGCATCCCCGACAGGGCCAGGATGTGCATCGCTCCGCTCCGTTTGAAGTCGCGCTTGATGTCGCGTGTAAGAGCGCTGCGGTCGCCTATCGCAATGGCTCTGAGGATGGCCGCCTCGTCGTTGCTGCCCGGTGGCAGGACTGATGCCAGATATTGCGACACGGCCTCCCTGGAATGTTCCGCCCGCAGGCGAAGCTCGCTGCTCTCGAAGTCAAGCCCTCCAATCTGGGCGGAAATGCCCCCCAGGCAGAAAAAGATTACGGAGACCAGGACTCGGATGCGGGTAAGGGTCAGAACAGCGGTCAGCCCCAGCGACAAAAGCGCAGCGGTTATGAGCACGGCGGGCGAGGGGGGGAGCACCCCAAAGACTATGCATCCGGCCACAATCCCGGCCGAACAGAGAATTATCGTGTCACATCCCTTCATACCCAACCCCTCTTGACGACTTGGAAGCTTACTTCTCCAGGAACTTCAATGTGCTTCCGTCAGGTCCTACGGTGAATTTAACCTTGCATCCTTCGATGACCGGGTAGTTGTACGACTCGTCGTGCCCTATGGGAAAGTCGTAGGCGACGGGGATTTTCAACTCTTTAAGATAGAAATGGAGCATCTCGTTTATGCTCTCGAAACTGTTGCCTCCCGGGCAATCGACGAACCGCCCCACGACTATCCCCTTGACTTTGTCCGTTATTCCCCGAAGCATCAGCAGGTGCAGCATCCGGTTTACACTGCGGCAGCTCTCGCCGACATCCTCTATGAACAGGATAATCTCCTTGGCATCGATGGCGTTGAAGAAATCATATTCGGAGCCTGCCAGGCCGCCATATACGCTCATGTTTCCCCCTATCAGAATCCCCTCGGCCTCGCCGTAACTGTCGTATTCGTGGGGGACGCTGTGATATGTTGGGAGTTGCCCGTAAAGGAGGTCCTTGAGCATCAGCGACACCGTGTCGGTCCCCTCTCCGTGCTTGAACGGGGTGGCCATATTGGCGTGGATGCTCATATTGCCGGCGCAAATCTGGGCACTGTGCAGAGCGGTGATGTCGCTGTAGCCGGTAATCCATTTGGGGTACCTGCGCAGCGAATCCAGAGGGAGGTTGCACAATATGTGGGCGGCGCCGTATCCCCCTCTCGTACACATTATGGCCTTGATTTCGGGATCTCGCAAGGCCCGGAGAAGGTCCTCGGTCCGTTCCGCGTCACTTCCGCCGAAGGAACCGCAACTGTCGGCAACGTGCTCGGCATATACCGGCACGAGACCCCAGCCCGACAGGGCTGCCGCCATACTGTCAACCGAATTGCGGTCAATCCTGCTGGCGGGGGTTATGAGGGCCACCTTGTCCCCCTCGTTGAGAAAGGCGGGCATCGTGAGCGTTTTTGGGGTTCCGCAACTGCCGGCAATGCAGGCGACAGCAGAAAGTATGAAGAAAAATCTCAGTTTCATAGTCTTGCCCGGCTATTGGGAAAGGTACTCCAGCATTTCGCGGCGTATCTTGCGGAAATCGTGGGTGGAGAGATTGAATGTCTTGAAATCGGGATTTACCCGCGATATCCACTCGTCAGCTTTGGCCTGACTCTTCTTTTCCGCCATCTTGAGCAGGGCGTAGTCGTTGATGCCCTCCCTTTGGGCGCAGGCCCTGGTGGAGATGTAGAGGGTGTGGTATCCCGGATAGATCAGGTACGAATCCCCTCCGCAGAGACCGCCCACGGCACAATCCCTGAAGATGTCCTTGTAAAGGTCGTCGGGCCAGTACATCAGCCCCCAATGGAGGAATCCGTCGGTATGGGTGCGGTAGTTCTCCCAATGGAGGTATCGCGTCTTGAGCAGAGGCTGGCACACGAACCGGTTGGCATACTCACCCTGAGGCAGGACGCAGGTGTAAATCCAGTCATTTTTCCCCTCGCGGTGCCGTTGCTCGTAGTAGGCCGACTCGTTGTCATAAACGTCGAGTTTGGGACACATAATGTCGCACAAATCGCCTATGAGTTTTGTGGAACCGTTGTCAACGGCATCCATCAGCTTCACTTCCGGGGCGTATTTCTTGGCAAGGGATGCGTAAAAATTCCACGACTCCGCATTGGAAGCGGCCGGCTCGTCCCCGATATGGAGAGCGAACATATCAATCCAACCCTTAGCCTTGAGGTGGGCTTGCAATGCCGTGAAATAGTCCTCAAGATAACTCTCCACATAGCCCCTGTATTCGTCCCAGTTGTTGTAGATAAGATTGCGGTCCAGCCATCTCCAGCCTCCCTTGCCGTCGGGGATGTAGTTATATACCGGCACATAGGTGCTTCCCCAGTTCTCGATGACACTGCACACGTGGCTCCCTTCGATGAACTTCAGACCGCCTTCCCTGATATAAAACTCAACCTCCTCGTCGAACTTCTCAAAACTGAAGGTGAAGGTGCCGTCGTCGGTGATGCCGCTTGGCCACAGCTGGGCGGTGAGCAGATATGTGTTCTGCCCGATGCTGCGGCAGGTCTTGGCAAGGATGTCGCGCATTTCAAAATAACGAGGCTCACCATATTCGGGCTTGACGCCGTTGTTCATCTGCTCGAAGAACCACTCGAAAATCCAGTTGGATACCTTCAACCCCGACTCCGCAATCACCACGGGGTAAATCTCGCACGAAACATACAGATCCTGACTCACTGCTCCGCCGGTGGAGTTGCCGTTGAACGTTACCTTGGCGGTATAAAGCCCCGGAACCGCATCCTCGGGTGACTCAATATCCATCCAGAACAATTTGTGACACCCTTTCTGCAGGGAGAAAGGGGCGTCGGAGGGGATGATGGGGTCGGCAAAAGTATTGTCGTTGAGATAGCCGAACGAAGCGGGGTTGACCGAGGAGGGAACATATTCGACCCAGCCGGTAACTGGGGCGGGCAGGGAGTGCCCCTTGCCGTCCGAAAAAGTTCCGACTGTGACGGTCATTCCGCTGAGGTCCTCGAGTGCTTCGAGCCCGATTTGGATGGAAGCCACCTCCCCGCGGGCCATGGCCAGGGTGTCGCAGTCGTATTTCTGGGTGATACCCTTCTCGGAGACCTTCGTCATTGCATCTATCTGATAGATGCCCAAGGATTTGCTTACGTTCATAGTGGAGCGTGTAGAAACCGTGACCGTCTCCGGATGTCCCGCGTTGCCGTTCGCGTCCAGAGGGGTGACGGCGATGGTGTAGTCCCGGCCCGGAGCGAGATTGCAGAACGTATGGCTTGTCCCCTTGCATCCGTCAATCTGCCCGGCAGACACGGATTGGCCCGTCTCCGTGCAGGAAATGTTCACGGCCTCCACGCCGCGCAGCTCTTTCCACGAAACGGTGGCTTCATTCTGCGTGACGCCAAGCGGAGTGACCGCGAGTTTCCCAACTTCCATTATGGAGGGTATGTCGGATTCTCCCGGGGTGGGATTGACATACTTGTTGCACGAAAATGACATTAACGAAAATGCCGTTATGGAGAAAATAATGCTGAAATTCATTTTCATCGTCTTGCGTATTTTTCGGTTCGGGCATCCTTGATGACACCGCTGAAATTCAGGCCGAAGGCAAAATCATACTGATTCCCTTCGGAGTCGGTATAGGGTTCCATATCAAAAGGCACATCCTCAAATTGCTCCTCCACGCTCTTCATCGAGGCGGGCATCTGCATCGGCAGCAGGGCGGACGGCTCGCTGTTGCCGCAAATCAGTTCCATCACCGCCTGATATTGGACGCCGAAGGAGAGGAGCAGGGCATTGCTGAGCGGCTCGACCTCGCTTACTACAGTGGGGCGGGTGAGAGCCATAACGGTCACAACCGGTTTGCCCTCCATCTCTGCGCGGCACTTTTCAAGCATATCGAGTTCCCACTCGTTGGCGGTGGTGACGCTGCGTCCCTTGTAGGAGCGGTTGGAAAAGTCTTCCAGCGGGTCTCCTCCGGCCACGCTAACCTCCCTGGCATATTCGGCGCAGTAGGGGCGGTATTGCAGCGAAATGGGAAGGTAGCCGCTGTCGCTGCGCGAAAAGTCGTAGCCCACGCCTCCGTCAGGAGCGTTAATGCAGAGCAGCGCAAAATCGGCCTCGGCGGCATTGCTGACCACTTCAAAATATTGTCTTGCAGCGTTGCAGACCGTTTCGTAGTCGCGGGTCCGGGAAGGGATATATACTTTCGACCCTTTGGCTGCGGGAAGGGCGGCTCCGGCATTCTTGGCCATCACCACCGACTTTATCTGAGCCTCGAAGCCCGCTTTCATATAGTCGGGATTCCCCACTATTGCAGCGGCCTTTGCGGGGTCGCAGTAGGGATTTTCAAATTGTCCGGTGCGGAAAATAGGGAGCAGCAGCCTGACGGCTGAACGCTCAAACCGTTCGCGGGCCGACTCCGCCCCGTATTTCTCCTCCCACATCCGGTAGGCGGCTATCACTGGGGCGGCGTCACAGTTGCCTCCGAACTGATCTACCCCCGCCTCTATCGCCTTGAAATGGCGCTCCTCTATTGACGCGGTTTCCATACCCCAGGGTTTGCCCCACGCCTCTTCGGGACGGTCATTCTCCCAGGTAATGCACCAGTCGGTGCAGACCACTCCGTCATATCCGTATTTCACTCTCAACAAGTCGTTGATGATGTAACTGCTGTAGTTGTTGCCCACGTTCTCGCCCGAAGGGTTCTGCCCGTAGGATATGGTATAGTATGGCATAACCGCCGCCGCCTTTGCGGTGGGGCCGTCCAGACGGAATGCGCCGCTCAGGAAAGGCCACATTCCGTCCTCAAGGTCATTGCCGGGATACACGGCATATTTGCCGTAGAAAAAGTGTGCATCCCGTCCCCCTTCGCCACTGCCTCCGCCGGGCCAATGCTTGCACATTGCACTGACGCTCGCGTAACCCCAGCCGTCTTCAAGAGCATCTTCACCTTCGGAGGTCTGGAAACCGTCTATGTAGGCCCGCGCCATATCGGCGCAGAGTTCCCTGCTCTCCCCGAAAGTGCCGTAAAATCTGTTCCAACGGGGGTCGGTGGCAAGGTCCATCTGTGGAGAAAGGGCGGTGGCGATGCCCAGGGCCCTGTACTCTGATGAGGCAATCCGCCCGAACTCCTGCACAAGCTCGGGGTCGAAGGTGGCAGCCATACCCAGCATCACCGGCCAGAGGGAGATTTTCCCGCCGGAGCCGGCATTGTATTCGGCCACAGCCTTCGTTTCGTTGCGGGGGTCGGATGAAATGGTCACGGGAATACCCATCCCGATGCCCTCCACCAGCGCCTGCATATTGTTGTTCCAGATGGCTCCGCTCTCGGGGGTGCGCAGGCGGACCACCAGCACCGAACGTACATTGTCATCCTTGAGGAACTGCCCCTGCGGCCCTGTAACCTCCGGCCCGTAATCCACCGCCTGATGGGGGCTGTAGAGCATCAGTCCGGCAATCTGTTCGACACTCATCTTCGAGGCCAGATCGCGGGCCCTTTCGGCAAACGGCTTCCGCCAGTCTTCATAGACGTCCAGCTGGCCGTCGCGGTCGAGGTCCTTGAACAACAGACCCTTATCTTCGATGAACATTAGACCTGATTCGGGGCTGAAGCCCAAATTCCTGCCTCTGGACTGCTCCAGAATCACATATCCGTCCATCTCCTTACGGGAGACTTCGTTGCGGGCGCAGCCAAGGAGACATATTGCGGCTGCAGCATATAATAAAACTCTTTTCATTATTCAAATTGTACTCCACTTACATTACCGATAAACTTGAACCGGTCGTCAGCCGACTGAACCCGCTCGCCGTTGATGGCAAAGTTCTTGAACTTCACCCCCTGAATCGAGTTTTTGCTGCACGTCTCAACGGTGACCAATGCACGGGAGGGATTGCGCTTGTAGTTGATCTGAATGTTCTCGAAGGTGACGTCGGAGATGGTTGAGCCGACATCCTGACTATCCGACTGATAAAGGTAGATATGAGTGCCGGTGGGATTAAGGTCGTCGAAATAGATGTTCTTGAAATTGATGTTCCGGATGGGGAATGCCGAGCCGTAATTGTCCCAGTTGCGGAATTGCATTATGGAGAGGGCTGCTCTGACGTTGCTCCCCTGGGAATAGGAGGGATGTTCGAGGATTATGCAGTTATCCACAACCACGTCGGTGATTCCTCCATCGGCACACGCCGTGTTGCCGCACTCGGGTCCGACCACAATGCCCCGGGCGAGGTCTCCCCATATAGTGCAGTCTGAAATTTTGATGTCGTGAACCTTGATGCCCTGCTCGTAAATTGACTTAAGCGTAATGCAGTCGTCGTAAGTTCTGAGAAAGCAGTTCTTGATTTCTATGTTGTTGCAGTTGCAGATATCGATTCCGTCACCGTTCAGAATCCAATGAATCATATTGATGCCATCGATACGGGAATTGCTGCACCTTTGCAGCCGGAGGCACCACGAAGGGGAATCGATGAAGGTCACCCCCTCCACTGTGATGTCGGTGAAGTCGGAGAAACTGTTCTCGGTATCCACCAGAATGTCTCCCCACGAGTATTGGTCGTCGCCCCAGTGCTTGAGCCTTGCGCCCGAAATGATGCCCCTGCCGGCAATCTTCGCTCCGGAGCCCTTGATGCGCACTTTGGAGTACAGGACGGCCCCTTCGGCCACATACAGAGTTTGTCCGGCTCCGACAAAGACGGTTTGCGCCTCGTGCTCGCCGGGCCCGTAGTAAATGACGTTCTTGTCTTTGGGGTCCGGAGCGTCATAGTCGGGCCTGCTTCCCAGAAGGAATAGGTTGTGGTATCGGTCTCCGTCAAACTCGACCGAAATCTTGCGCATCGCGTAAGACGGAATCTCAATTTCAATCATTCCGTCGCCGCAATCCTTTGGCTCAATGGCGTAAGGTGTAGGACGCACGCTCACCTTGGACCACGCAAACTTCTTCTTCACTCTGAGTCTGACCGGAGAATTAAAGTCGTCGGTAAAGAGGCAGAACGACATCGTGTCCCTGTACCTCAGACTGTTGTCCCAATCTTTCCACTGGACATAATGCTTTTGGGCATCCGAAACCAGCGCGTCATACACGTCGAGCCCTTCCCATTTGTCGCCCCGCAGGAGATACACCTCGTAATGTCTGTTGAGGCGCGGCAGGTTGCATTTCACCTCTTG
>JABUTP010000041.1:0-1613 GCA_021443625.1 Bacteroidales bacterium
CCTTCGGTGGTCTATGGAGACCTCACCAGCGGAGCGGTGGTGGTCAAGACCAAAGCCGGTGTCACTCCGTGGGAGGTGCGCGTCAAGGCGGACCCCAACCTAAAGCAGATTTCTGCGGGAAAGGGATTCGCACTTGGAGGGGAGAACGGACGCAGAGGCAAGATGAATTTCGATGCCGACTATGCCAAGGCAATGTCGGATGTCAGGACCTCCTCGTCCGCCTACAGAAGGGCCAATTTCCAGGTTGGCTATTCCAACACTTTCAACAAGAAACTCCTCTTCAACGCCCGTCTGAGCGGCAACTGGTCCGATGCCACCAACGCATCCGATCCCGACCTGTTCCTCGACGAGATTGCAAGGGAGAGTGAGCGCGGCCTACGTTTCAACGTCAACGGACGGTGGCTCGCCAATCTCAAATGGCTTACGAACGTGGAGTATCTGCTGAGCGGAAGCGTCGTGAGCCAATATTCGCGGCAGCGTACCTACCAGGGGTCGGCCGGATATACCGCCACCACCACCGAAATGTACGACACAGAGAATAAGGGATTCTTTACCCAACCCCAATATTACTCCGACGTTGAGGTCTTCGGCCTTCCGATTGATATGCAGGCCCGCTTCACCGCCCACCATTCGGGACAATTCGGCAAGGTGCACAACAAGGCGCTGATTGGCGGCGAGTGGAAACTCGGCGGCAACTCGGGACGCGGCAAGGTCTTTGACCCCTATTGTCCCCCGTCTCCAGGTTCGGGACAGGCCTACAGGGAGCGCTCCTACCGCGACGTCCCCTATCTGCACCGCTTTACCGGATATGCCGAAGACAATTTCTCCCTCCCCATCGGGCCGACCAAGCTGGAGGTGCAGGCGGGTGTCAGGGGCAATATGCTTGCCGCCACCGACCTTAATACCGCTTCCCTGCGTTCTCTGGAACCCCGATTCAACGGAAAGTTCACCGCCATATCCAACCGCGAACACATACAGTCCCTCAGTTTCAGGGCGGGCTGGGGCCTTGCCTGCAAGATGCCCTCTATGGTATATCTCTATCCCGAGCCGTCCTACAAGGATATGGTATCGTTTTCGTACAACGATTTCGACGCCACGGGATACGGTCTCAACGTCCTGACGACCAAACGGATTGAGACCATAAACAACTATCTGTCGCTGCAATGCTCTGAGAACTTTGAAACGGGTGTGGAGTTCGAAACCGATTTCATCGACGGCTCGGTAGTGTATTACAATGAAAACATGACGGGGGGCTATGCCTTCGCCACAACTTATGTCCCGATGTCCTACACCCGCTACGGCTATTCGTGGCAGGGCGACGGATTGTCACAGATGCTCCTTCCCAGCGGTTGCAACCCGCAATACTGGCCGGGCGAAGGGGTGACGGTGGCCTCGGAGCCGATTCCGTCGGTGGTTGACACCACATTCATGTCATATACAACCCCGGTGAACGCCATCAGCAACCACAAGCGCGGGGTTGAATTCACTCTCGATTTCAAGCAGTTCAAGCCACTGTCCACATCGGTGAGCGTAAGCGGCGCGTATATGCGGATGGAATCGTCCCAGAACTGGCTGTCCCACCGTCTTTACCCCGGTTCGGTGGGGGGACGGAC
>JABUTP010000041.1:2453-10971 GCA_021443625.1 Bacteroidales bacterium
GGGGTGGCACAATTCGATGTCCAGCCGGGGAGTTATGACATTCTGGCGTCGGCCTATTACCGGGCCACCCGCACGGCCGTTTCGGGAAGCGTTGCGGAGTTTCTCCTGACAGACAAGGGGATTGCCTCCTCCAGCGGGGACTATCTTCCGCCCTCTTTGGCCCTCGACCTGAACGTGGCGGTACCCAACGCCCTTGTGATAAGGGAGATATACTATCACGGCTCAAACACTCTGGACGGGGCGAGTTACGATAAGGACCGCTATGTGGAACTCTACAACAACAGCGGTTTCGGGGGCAGGACGGTCTATCTTGACTCTCTCTGCCTCTCCACCATATTCCCCTACAATTCCACCACCGGCAACAATGCCTGGGCGGGGAGGGATACAATTGCCCTGGCGCAGATGTTCTGGGTCTTCCCCGGCAACGGCTCCACCTATCCGCTGCATCCCGGGGAAAGCTGCGTGGTGGCGCTCAGTTCGGCCGTGGACCATTCGGCCCGTGCAACCAGCGGACTTCAGCTCAACAGAGCCCATTTCGGAGCGTATGCCGAGCATCTTACCAAACACGAAATTGCAGCCGGAGTGCCGTCGCTCGTATGCTATATGGCGGGGCAGGGGACGGCGTGGGCCTTCTCCATCCATTCCCCCGCAGTGGTGATTTTCAAACCCGAGATGGGAGTTGACGCCTACCGCAGGGATGCGGCCACGTGGGAAAGATATGAACCGGGAAAGAATTCCGGCACCAAATACTGGCACATTGCCAAAGAGTGGATAATAGACGGTGTGGAGTGCGTCGATTCGCCCCAGCAGTCCATCAAACGCCTTCCATCTTCGGTGGATGCCTCGTACGTCTATATGAGGTTGCCCCACTATTCGGGCAAATGCGTGACGCGGAAAGTGGAAGATGAGGTGCAGGGAGTCAAGGTCTATCAGGATACCAACAACTCCGAGGCCGACTTTGCCTATGACCAACCCTTAAACCCGCAGTTGAGATGAGAAAGCGCATTTTCATATTGCTGGCCTTGGGCGTTCTGACGGTGCTGCCTTCCGGTGTGTCCGCACAGTCTTCGCAGACCGTTGTCCATTCGGAAATGGATGAGCGGCTGCAGTGGAACGACATCTGGCTCACCTCCGCCAATCCCGCGGCAGTGGGAGGGGTGCGCTCCCTTCTCGACACCACCCGCTCCGTGAGCGAGGCTATGCTTGCGCTGAAAGGGGCGGCGGGAGAGTGCAGGGACGTATATACTCCCCAATCGGAATTCTCAGGCGAGGTATCCACCCGGTCATATATGACTCTCGGAAAAGTTGTGGCGGGCGGCAGTTTCTCCTACGGCTACGGAAGGTCGCAGGGGAGTACCTGGCGTGGACTCATAAATCCCCGGCAGACCCCGTTCATGCTTGCCGACTCCATCCCCGGAACTCTCACCAACGAAACTTACAGGATGTCGGCAGTTGTTTCAAGCCCTTTGGGAAACCACTTCGAATGGGGCTTGAAGGGGGAGTATGCAGTCTGCCAGATGGCCAAGCAGGTTGACCTGCGCAACAGGAACGGGGCGATGGACTTCTGTGTCACTCCCGGCATAAGATATTCCTCTCCGAATTTCGATGTCGGACTGGCCCTGAAATACAGCCGCTCGACCGAAAAGATAGAGTATATGCAGGTAGATGCGTCCGGCGAGAAATACCTTTTTGAATTTATGGGGGCGTGGATTTACCGCAGTATGGGTTTCTCGAGTGCGGAGACCTCCCGGATGAAGATTGACAACTCCGTGGGGGCATCCCTTCAGATGGAGTGGAAGATGCGCGGCGGCAAGTCCCTCTATAACGAACTCTCGTCCGATTATTCCGAGTCGGTCCAGAGCGAAACCGGCTACAACAATCTACATCATGGCACCAGCCGCACCCTGGTTCTGGGGGACAGGCTGGCATTTGTGGTCTCTCCCAAGAGCAGGATAGTCCTTTCATTGCAATCCTCCCCCGTGTTGGGCTACCGGTATGCCCAGCGGCAGGAGTTGGACCCCGCGTCGGGCATCCGACGCTACGTCACATACGGCAGCGCGGTGCCCTGCTATATGCGGCAGGATTTCGAAGGTTCGCTCTTCTATGATATGTGCCCCCCTATGTTCCGCGACGGGACAGGTTTCGGATGGGCCCTTTCGGCAGGATGCATTTATGAGTCGATGTATGAGTCGTATATCCTTGGCAACGAACGTCTGGGATCCGAGCAGTGGAATATGGTGCGTCCTTCGGTCAAACTGGAGGTGGGATTTGAAACCGGTAAAGCATCACGGTTGGATATTGGATTGCAGGCCTCTCCCTGCATAGGAGTTGAACCTCAGGCGGAGGCGGCACCAATGGGGGCTTCGGTACATTTTGAGGGAACCTACGATGCGGCAGATCTCCGTAAACGCCAATACAATGCCGCCCACGCCCACAGAGGCGGGACCTATCTGCAGTGGAGCATCCGCAATGTCAACCTGCGGATGGATGCCTCAGGCGCTTTATTCAATGATGGTGGTGCGACTGCGGTGAGGGGCACCGGAGTATTTTCTGTCATTTATTCGTTCTGAGAGAAGTCCGGCTCCGCCTCGGGGAGAGTCTTTGACGAGCTTGTCTTGGCACCGAGTTCTTTCAGTTTGTTCGCCGCACCCACCACGCTCTGCCTGCCCGAATAGAGTTTCTTGGTGGCGTCATCATACGCATCCTGCAACTTCCCTATCTTGCCGCCGATGTCCGTCATCTTGTTGCAATAATCGGTTACCCTGTCCAGCAGGGTCTGGGCTGCATCGTAAATCTTCTGCTGGTTTTCCACCTGGATGCTGTTGGTCCACGCTATCTCAATCATACGGCAGGCGGCCACCAGATTCTGCTCCGAAGTGATGAACACCCCTCTCTCAAATGCGCCGCGCCACAAGCTCGAATCCTGACACAGGGCAAGCTGCAGGGCGGAGTCGCTCGGCATGAACATTATGACGTACGAAAGGGACTGGTATGGCGCCTTGACATAGGAGCTGTAATCCTTGTCGGCAAGTTCCTTGATATGCTGGCGGACACTTGCCATATGTTGGGCAACGGCTTTTTCCATACCATCCTCGTCACCCGCCTTCTGCGCGTTGCAGTAATCCATAAATGCGTTCAGGGATACCTTGCTGTCAACAATCACACATTTGTTGTCGGGGTAGTACAGGATTGCGTCGGGTTTCATCTTCTTGCCGCTCTCCTCGTTTATCAGGGCCTTCCCCTGGCCGTCCCGCAAAGTCTGCTGCAGGTCATAGTGCTTGTGCTCCTCCAGCCCCTGGCTGCTGAGAATCTCTTCCAGTATCATCTCGCCCCATATACCCTGCACCTCGCTCTTGGAGGACATCGCATTGGCCAGACGGTTGGCCTCTTCGCCGAGTGTCTGGGACTGCTTCAGCACACTCTCTATGGCTTTCTCAAGGCGCGAAGTCTCTCCGGAACTCTTTTCCCTTGCTTTTATCAAATCCGTTTTCATCTCGGTCAGAGCATCTTTCAGGGGATTGACGATAACATCCATCTTCTCCTGATTCAGTTTCTGGAAAGATTCGGACTTTTTCTCCAATACCTCCCCGGCAAGGGCGGAAAACTGATTTTTAACTATCTCCTGCTGCTCGTTCCACGTTTTGCGTGCATCTTCCAGATTTCTTTCGTATTGCCGTTTGTTTTCGCTGAGCTGACTCTCATAGTTGGCCCGGGCCGTTTCGACGGCTTTGGCGTGTTCCAGCTCCTTGTGGGCCAGGTCTTCGCGGGCATGGTCCAGGTCTGCCGAAAGCCGGACAACCCTGTTTTTGAATACGAGTGAGGTTATGGCGACAGCAATGGCTACCGCACAAACAGAAAGGATTATAAATGTTATGTTCATATCGATATTGTTATGGGACGCTTCCCAGCATAATGTCAAAATTACAAAAATTAGTAACTTGGCGTCGAAAAATTAAATTGAATTCAAACAGCTTCTAAGTTTCGCATTGTGAAACCTGAGTGTTGATGTTTATGACCGAAACCAGAATAACAGCCATTCTCAAGAATGCGCTCCTGCTTCTGTGGGGGGCGGTGGTCGCGGTGTTGGTTTCGGCCACCCTGCTGGAGCGGCTCTACGGTACGGCGGCGGTCCATCTGTCGGTCTATGGGGCCGGCTGGTTCTGTGCCCTTTGGACGGTCGCTGCCATCGTTTCTGCGCTTTATATACTGCGGCGGAGATTGTATGCCCGCCCGCCGGTGTTTATGCTGCATCTGTCGTTCGGAGTGATTCTGGTCGGGGCATTGCTGACACATCTGTTCGGCATAAGCGGCACTATGGATGTTCCGGTCGGGGGAAACAGCGATACTTACCTGTCTGACGAAGGCAGGACGCGCAGACTGCCTTTTGAACTCTCCATTGCCGATTTTGAGGTAGTCTGTTACCCCGGCACCGAGACACCTGCAGATTACGTCTCGTCGGTTCTGATAAAGAGTGACGGAAAGGATGCCGCCTCCCACGTCATCTCGATGAACAACATATTGAAGTATCGGGGCTACCGCTTTTACCAGGCGGGTTTCAATTCCGACAGAAGCCGGATTTCCCTGCAGGTTACCCGTGACAGAGCGGGGATAACCGTCACCTATATCGGCTATCTGATGCTCCTGCTCTCCATTCTGGCCTTTTTCATTGCGGACAGGAAATTCGCTAAAATGCTCCGCACTGCTGCCGGGACCGTCCCCGTTGCGGTTGCGTTGCTGGTCTCCGGCCCTCTCGCAGCAACGACTTGCAATGCATCGGCACCTGCCGCATCCACCGCTGCCAATCTATCCTATGTGTCCGTCTCTGCTGATTCCGCTGCCGATGACGCCTCCCCCCATATATGTCTGCAGAACACCTTTACCCGAGAGGATGCCGAAAGATTCTGCGACATCTGCGTTTATTATCAGGGCAGGGTGGCTCCGTTGGGCACACTTGCCAAAGAGTTCACCATTAAGGTCTATGGCAAGCCCTCCTTTTCGGGTATGACGGCAGAGCAGGTTCTCTGCGGATGGCTGTTCTTTTCCGAAGCGTGGAGCAGAGAGCCGTTCATAAAACTTCCTTCGGGAAAAGTGCGTGCCGCCTTACAGTCAGAGGGGAAATTTGCCTCACTCGACGATTTGCCGGATGCCAATGGCCACTCATTGCTGGACAGCATAATGCCCGCCCGCAACCTCCAGCCGTATTCAAAAGAGCGGAAGGATATCGCGAAGGTGGATGAGAAAACCGGCCTCATACTCTCACTCCTGTCGGGGGGATTGCTTAAAATCATACCCGTAAGGGAGGGGGCGGGGATAAGTTGGCAGAGCCCCTCCGGCATTGCATTCGTTCCCGACAGTCTCGATCGGATTATCGCAGACATTTCCGCGCAGCAGATTGGGGCGGGAGGAGAACAACCCGTCTGCAACCGCTTCCGCTTCAATTCCGAAAAACTATACAACCGCTACGTGAATATCCGCAGGGTGGTGTTCCCAATGCTGACCTTAGGGATTATCCTCTTTCTGATTCAGACCATCCGGATGGCGCGCCGCCGCAGAATGGCTGCTCCGCTCAGGGTTGCCGGAGTCGCTGCCGCGGCAATCTGCTGGCTCTATTTTGCCGGAGTGTTGGCGCTGAGGTGGATAATAGGCGCCCACGCCCCCCTGTCAAACGGCCCCGAAACAATGCTGCTGATGGCGTGGATTGCCCTCCTTGGGGTGCTGGTTCTGTGCCGGAGGCACCCTTCCGTCGTTCCTATGGGGTTATTGCTGGCGGGGCTGGCCTCGCTGGTGGCGACGCTCGGTGACGCCAATCCCCGGATTACCCCGCTGGTTCCGGTGCTTTCGTCGCCCCTTATGAGCATCCACGTCTGCGTCATAATGGTGTCGTATGTGCTTTTTGCCTTTATGATGCTCGGGGGAGTCACGGCCATCATAATGCACTGCAGCGGTCAGAACGACGCGGTGGAACGGCTGTATGCCATAGACAGGGTGCTGCTCTACCCGGCGGTGATGCTGCTGGCTGTGGGGATATTCCTCGGGGCGGTGTGGGCCAACGTATCGTGGGGTTCATACTGGAGCTGGGATCCCAAAGAGGTGTGGGCACTTATAACAATGCTCGTCTATTCCATCGGATTCCACAGCGAGTCCATTCCGCAGATGAAACGCCCCGTCACCTTCCATATCTTCACTATAGTTGCCTTCCTCAGCGTGCTAATAACCTACTTCGGCGTCAACTTCTTCCTCGGGGGGATGCACAGCTACGCAGGGTGACACTCTGATAGGATCAAAGCGCCACCCTGCGGTAATATTTTCAGCTTTATGGAAGCCGTCCGGCTTCTTTAACGTCGTTTTGTGGGGATATTATCGGTTTGCGGGGATTTCCACCCTCTTGCCGGTCTCTGAGGACTCGATGCTTGCAAACACCGCTCTCATTGCTGCCAGCACGCCTTTTCCCGATATTGAAGGTTCGGTATCCTTTACCAGACAATCGATGAACGCATCGATTATGCCAGACTTGGTCTGGTTGGCGTTGGTCTGAATCTGTCCCGTCTGGAATTCGATGACCTCTCCCGTGTTCTTCCTCAGAACTACCGGCGCCCTGTCAATGTCGTAGATGGTCATACAACCCTCGGTACCGTAAACTGTCGTGGAGTTGTCTTCCGCACCGTAATAAGTCCAGCTGGCAACCATCGTTCCGATGGCACCGCCGTCCATCTCATATATGCAGATGGCATTGTCGTCAACCTCGATAAGATTCCCATCGGGACCTCTCTTGTCGAGAGTCACAAGTTTCGCAGTAGTGGCCACAATCTTCTGGCCGAGAATATGCTGGATAAGGTCGGTCTTGTGTATTCCCAAGTCAGCCATAACACCCATCACTGCCTGCTTCTTGTCAAAGAACCAGGTGTTCTTGCCCGGGTCGATGCTCCAATTCTCGGGACCCGAGTGGCCGAAACTCGTACGGAACGAAAGCACTCTGCCTATAGCACCCTCCCTGATGAGCTCGGCTGCCTTGACGTGGGCATCGGCCAACCTCTGATTCTGGCCTATCATCAGCTTGCGACCACACTCCTCGGCGGTGCGTACCATAAGCTCGCACTCTTCCAAAGTTGCAGCCATAGGCTTCTCGCACAACACGTCCTTGCCCGCCTTCAGTGCCTTTACAGTAACCTCGCAATGGGCATTGTTGGCCACACATACGCTCACGGCGTCAATCTGAGGTTCCGCAAGGAGCTCATCAACACTTGAAAAAGCCTTGCAGTTGAGCTTCGCAGCAATCTCTGCTGTCCTCTGGATGTTGAAGTCATAGACTCCGACAATCGTTGCATCAGGATTGTCCACATATTCGGGAATATGGCGAATCTGCGCAATCTTGCCACACCCGATAATTCCGATATTCTTCATTGACAGTTATCAGTTGATTTGCTCGCAAATATACGGAAGAAATTTGAAACTTTGGGTACTATACACCCGATGTGTATTTTTTATTCTCGGTAATTTAGTTAACTTTGCTCCGAAAGGTTTCACATTATTTATGAATCACGGTATTACCCCATCATCAGGTAATTTTTGCATTTTCTCGAACGGAATCGAGAGAGAAAGTTCTGGATATGTGATGGATGGATTCGGGGGGGTAATTATTTAAGTATCAATATATTAAGTATAATATATGCACTGGCGTCATTTGATGTCGGTGTTTTTTTGTGTGCCTATATCAAAAGATTCTTCTGTCGAAAGTCAGAATAAATGGAAATAACCGAACTAACTCAGATATATGAAAAAACTTAAAATTGTTGTTATTCTTATTACCATGGCTTTGTGCATGCCTTTGTACGCGCAAGAGTCAGAAGTTCCGGCTTATGAAAATCTGCGCACCAACACATGGAGCATATATGTTCAGGGTGGAACCTCATGGGGCGTGAATGTGCCGTACAAGAACATCAATCCATCGTTTGGGATCAATACAGCACCGCTCCTTGGCGGAGGTGTCAATTATAACATCCTCCCTTGGATCCGTCTCGGACTTAACTACGGCTGGTCATGGGTTCAACGCGAACAGCGTTACAATTCGATACAGCAGCTGTCCTATCCGGGCAATATTTCGGAATATACCAATATTCTGTGGACCTCGCAAAAGGGAGGTCTTGCCTATTCAGACTACCGCTTTAATCATCACGATCTTGACCTTACTGCAGAGTTCAACCTTGCGGAGCTGTGGCATGTCCGCCAATCCAAATGGTTTAACCTCTATTTGGGTACCGGTTTGGGGTATATGTTCGGAAAAGGACGTACCTACAATCTCAGTATGGGTTTTGCCGAGTATGAAGATTCTGCCAATATAATAAATGGCTCTCATGTGGCTGACAACTGGAGTTATGGCTCGTGGCTCTATGGAAAGAATGATGGTTTCAGCGCCAATAAAGTGTATGTACCTGCTGTCCTGAACATAGAGTTTGATGTTGATCCAAGCTGGACTGTAGGTGTCAAAGGACAGTATGATTTTGTCATCAACCCTGGAAAT
>JABUTP010000042.1:0-3486 GCA_021443625.1 Bacteroidales bacterium
TCATAGACGAACTCGTCCTCGAGGGAGGAGATGCCCGAGTCCAAACCGCGCGAGAGTTCCACCAAAGCGAGCTTCTCCATAAGGTTGCAGATGGGAGCGATGTCCACCGACAACCCCACCTGAACCATCGCATCGGCATCCTCGGCAGAGGTATAAGCGGGGAGCGTGCCATTGGCAAGGGCAGACTCGCGGTTGGTTATCTCCTCAGAGGCGGAGCCCATCGCTCCAACAAGGCAGTTGTAACAGGGGCCACCGGGACGGTAGATAAACACATCACCCCCTTCGGCACGGGTGAAGGCACGTCCTAAGATGACGGTCTTACTCTGTTTCTTTGCTATCTCCGAGACGATGAAACGACTGCGATTGTTGTCTGTGGCACAGATGACAAGGTCCGCGTCAGCCATCGCCTCCTCTGCCGCTAATCTATCTTCGCAGATGTCCACCACATACTTTCGTATCTTCGCAAAGGGGTTCTTGCCGAGGATGGCATCACCAACGACATCGGTCTTGAGGAGCCCCACGTCATTCAGATATGCGATATGACGGGCAAGGTTGTGTGCTTCCACGATGTCGAAGTCAACGAGGGAGAAACATCCCACACCGGCTTTCGCCAGCTCCACCGCAATCTGGGAGCCAAAGCTGCCGAGACCTATGATGACAACGTGCTTCCCCGCAAGGATATGGGTCTCAAGGATCCCTTTACTACGAGAGGATAGGTTATCTAATTTGACAAAGGGGATATATACCGCGAATCCGTCCTTGGTCATATCGGTAACAATCTCTCCGTTGGTGGCACTGCCTGCGGGGGCCTGTTCAAACTCGCCTGTATTGGGATTGAACACCAGCTCCATAGTGGGAGCGGGAGCATATTGGGTATCTCTTACTGCAGTGGCCAACTGTGCACACTGCTGTTCTTTATTTTTTTTATCAAACCACATAGTAGCATTTATTTAAGGTTCATTGTTGATGGGTCAAATAATAATCAATAGGTTTACCAGTCACAAGGTGCTGCTCGTACATCTCCAGCCAAAGACGGCATTTGATATATACCTTATAGAGGGATACAGCTGGAGTCCAGGATAAGGCTCCATAATGACATATCTTGCTCATCCCCCTGTTATATCCGAGGAAATGCATCTCGCCACTTACAGGGATGTCATTTCCTTCGCGGTCCCGCAGCCGCTTAACGATATACGCATTGGGGATGGATTCAGGGAAACTGTCAAGTTCAATCCGTATGGTATAAATGTTCCCTCTGTTGGTCTTTGCCGCCACAACGAGGTATGGCTGATTAGTCTTCATATCCATAAACCGCCACAGCCCCTGAGGCAACTTACGGTTTAGCAGATTAGCCTCTGCATTAAGTCTGTCTATTGTCATCATAACGAATACATTTTCAAATCTTTGATTCGTGCATCTGTTGTGTGAGGCTGGTGAATGAAAGCCCTCATGCTGCGGTCTATGGCGCTCCTGTAGGGACTCTCCACGGGACTCACCGTCCATCCTGTCTGGTTATACGAAGAGACTCCGGCAGTAAAAGAGAACGCATTGAGAGATGCAGATTGACCATCATAGTTGCCTATGCAGAGCAGGAACCGCTCTCTTGATGCCTTTATCATATTACCGTAGATATTAGAGGCATCGTGGCCGCTCGGCTGCGCAAGCCCCAGCTGATGGTGGCTGTGCCATTCGCCAATGTGTTCCAGCCCGTAGTGCTTCACTATGGCATCCCCGATACTCCGTAGATAACTCAGGTCTTGGTTGAAGAAGGTCCTCTGGTGGTTGGCATTAGGCCCGGGGCCGAGGGCATAACATACCATGGGGACCCCCTCTCTGGTCCAGTATCCGAACAGCTGTCCACCCGTCTCAATATCGGGACAGTCGAGGATGCAGCGTGCGATGAAGTCCAGCTCACTGCGGAAGATCCTCACCTCGCTGAAAGGCTTGGTTTGGCTCCCAATGGCAGGCTCATTTGCAAGGTCTTTAACCTGACTGATTAGCACTGTATTGGGACAGTTATAGCGGTACTTGAGGTAGGCTGTCCACATCCGGGACACCCTTTGATTGGTGTAATATCTCATATTTATTATTTGATTATCAGGTTGTTAGTTATCTCGTATGATAAGCCAGACAATGACACAGAGAGCAATGAAGATGATAACGTACAAGGAGTATCCCTGCTCACAGAAGGCTACTATCACCTCCCAGGAAAGCATCCCTATGAAGCACACGGAAAGGATGACGATGGCCAGTAATATCAACAGTATTATCATATCAGTTGTCTTGAATATAAACGATGATTGCAATAAGGGCGATGATTCCAACGAAGACCCAGAAACCTACCATAGAGGCCATTGATGAAAGGATATAGCCGAAGCAGAAGAACAGGAGCATCACCAGCGCGATGAAAGCAAGAATAACCCAGCCCATACTCAGTTGTTTATTATATAGATGATACAACCTATCGTTCCCAGGACGCACATTATGATTAGGATAAGGTCACCCCAAGGGAAGTTCATCAAGTAATACTGGCGGTCGGCCTTGCGCTTCTCTCTTATCAGATCCGCATGGGTGCGGTCTGCTTCCCTTTGAGCAGCGACCTTTGCATCCTCTGCCTGACGGGCATTGATGACCTTTGCGCTGCTGGTGGTATTGGTGGAAGACGAGGCTGTCTTTCCCTCTGTCTGTTCCTGGACATAACGCACTCCGAGAGCCGTTCCAGTGACTGCCGGCACTATCACCAACAGAAGGATGGCGAGGAACCCGAACACCTTAATTATTGCTTTTATTGCTTCTCCCATATTCGAAAAAAAATTATAAATTTTACGCAAATATAATGCGCCATAATTAACGTTGTATCAATTATTTAAAAAACTTTTTGGGTATGCTTTTGACTGACAAATTGTGTTTTAGTCATAGCTTTTCTTTCTGTTTTAAATCCGGCCCTGGCTGTCGGGCCGGAAAGTTCTCTTATTGTTTAAATTTATAAACTGATTATGGGACAGCATACAGCCCTGCTGTTAATATGTTACTGCTTGTCAGTCTGCATCGGAATCTGCTTCTGTCTGGCATCCTCGAACAAAGCCGTCATTGTCGGGTTGTCTTTGGTGAGCTTCTCAATGGTTAAGTCCAAAACTTTATTGTTTGCAGAACCGAGATGTTTTTCACTACCGAGGAGATTGTCCCTTACCTTTTGAAGAAGATCGATTGTCTTGTTAATCTCGTCGATTGCTGTCTTGAATTTACTTGATGCAAGACGGAAGTTGTATCCAAACTTATTCTTGAAGTCCTCCAACTGGTTCTCGAAGTTGGATACATCGACATTTTTTGCGCGCTCAAGAGCAAGGTCTCTCTTGTACTCAAGGCTCTTGCGTGAGGCATTGGTCAGCATCGTGATCAGAGGAACGAAGAACTGGGGACGGATGACATACGTCTTTTCGTACCTGTGGCTCATATCCACGATGCCGTTGTTGTAGAGCTCGTTTT
>JABUTP010000042.1:6439-14894 GCA_021443625.1 Bacteroidales bacterium
CGGGCTTGAACGTACAAATATACAAACATTTTCGTTCCGGTGCATTTTTACTTCAAGATCGGACTAATTTTTAGCGATTTACCATCAATCAGTGTTCGTTGTCTTATAAGAATAAATGATAGAGACTGACCATACTGGCCAGTCCCTATATAAGACCATAAAACACCAGCGGGACAAACAAATTATCTTTGCTTGTCCGGCGTTGGTGTTCAATGATTTACCGGTTTGGGAGACGATTTAGTACTCTTCCTCGTTAAAGAAAAAGTCCTCTTTTGTGGGATAGTCCAGCCAGATTTCTTCTATGGATTCGTACGGCTCTCCGTCATCTTCGAGGTCGGAGAGGTTCTCTATTACTTCCAGGGGACACCCGGAGCGGGTGGCGTAGTCTATCAGTTCATCTTTGGTTGCCGGCCAGGGGGCATCCTCAAGTTTCGATGCCAGTTCAAGAGTCCAATACATATGCTTAAAATTTAGGGCTGCAAATATATACGAATATACAAAATATATTCGATAAATGCACTAAAATTTTGCAGCATCATAGCCAGAGGTCCTCGTCCTTGCCGGCCTCGACACATATCAGGCGGGCAAGGGTGAAGAGCAGGTCCGAGAGGCGGTTGAGATATCTGCAACAGAGGGCAATCTCGGGGCGGGGGTCTTCGAGGGCAATAACCGATCTTTCCGCGCGGCGGCATACAGTGCGGCAGACGTGGCACAAGGATGACGGGGCGGGCGCGCCGGGAAGCACAAATGACTTCAAGGGCGGCAACTCTGCAGTCCACGTGTCAATCTGCTGCTCAAGGGCTTTCACCCACTCCGGCTCCGGGGCCTTCAGCCGCGTCGCTTCCCCTTCGGACGCTATCCAGGCGGAGAGGTTCATCAACTCGCATTGAACCCGACGCAGCACGTCATTGTGCATGGGCGCCTTGGCGCGAAGCAGACCGAGGAATGAAATCAGTTCGTCAACGTCGCCGTAGGCGCAAACTCTGGCGGACGCCTTGCTTACTCGGGAGCCTCCAACCAGAGAGGTCTGTCCGGTGTCTCCTGTTTTGGTGTATATCTTCATTTTGTCCTGTCAATATTCAATTAAAGTCAGTTGTTCATTACGTTAGCCAATACCAGTCCGTCCTCGATTCGTATTATCCTTTTTGCGTGGTCGGCAATATCCTGCGAATGGGTGACCAGGATGACTGTGGTTCCTTCGCTCTGAATGTCGTCTATCAGGCCCATTATCTCGGCGCTCGTTGCGGAGTCGAGGTTGCCCGTGGGTTCGTCCGCCAGGATGATGGACGGTCGGCATATCAGCGCCCTGGCAAGCGCCACGCGCTGTTTCTGCCCTCCCGACAACTCCCCCGGGAAGTGCTCCATCCGTTCTGCAAGTCCCACTCTGCCAAGCATCTCCCTTGCCTCCCTCAATCGGATGGATTTGCCGATCCCTTTGTAAACGAGGGGCAGCGCAACGTTCTCCAGCGCGGAAAGACGCGGCAGCAGGTGGAATGACTGGAACACGAATCCGATGTCTCGGTTGCGGATGTGGGAGGCCTCTCTGTCCGACAGCGTCCCGACGTCCTTCCCCTTGAAATAATAGTGTCCGCTGTCGGGAGTGTCAAGGCATCCTATGATGTTCATCAGAGTCGATTTCCCTGACCCCGAGGGCCCCATTATCGCAACGTACTCGTTCCGGTCTATGCCCAAGTCTATGCCTCGAAGTGCATACACAAAGTTGTTTCCAATCTGATAGCGCCTTTCTACCGCTTCAAGCCTGATAAGTTCTTCCATCGCTTTATCATTTCAAAATTAACAATTAAAATCAAAAGTTTGCTTCTTCGCTCACTTAATAGTAAATTCGCCCCTATGTCATACAAGAAGTTAGATATTTACGACGAAAAGGTGACGTCAGAGTTGATGGCTCATTACAAGGCCATTCTGGAGCTGCTGGGAGAGGACCCCGGGCGCGAAGGACTTCTCAAGACTCCCGAAAGGGTGGCCAAGTCCATGCAGTTCCTCACAAAGGGCTATATGGAAGATGGGGCCGAAATCCTCCGCAGCGCCATGTTCAAGGAGGAATACAGTCAGATGGTGCTGGTCCGCGACATCGAACTTTACTCCATGTGCGAACACCATATGCTTCCGTTTTATGGGAAGGCCCATATCGCCTACATCCCGGATGGGTACATCACCGGTCTCAGCAAGATTCCGAGGGTGGTGGAGACTTTCGCCCGCCGGTTGCAGGTCCAGGAGCGTCTCACCGTGCAGATTCGGGATTGCATCCAGCAGACACTCCGCCCTTTGGGGGTTGCAGTGGTCATTGAGGCATCCCATATGTGTATGCAGATAAGGGGGGTGGAGAAGCAGCATTCCGTCACCACCACCTCCGCATTTACCGGAATATTCCTTAAAGACGAGCGGACGCGGGGAGAATTCCTGCGGCTTGTAGGTCTTAATTCTTAGTGACTTGTCCCCATTTTCATATTTACAACTGAGATTAGAACCCTCCTTGTCATGAAGATAGTTATAGCCGGTGCCGGCGAAGTCGGCAACCACGTTTCCAAACTCCTTGCGGCAGACAACCACGACCTTACAATCATCGACAGCAGTCACGAGCGTCTTGCCAAGGTGGCGGAGGAAGTTGATATTGTCACCGTATTGGGCAATCCCACTTCCATCCAGGTGCTCAAGGAGGCCCGTGTGGAGAATGCCGACCTTTTCGTGTCGGTTTTTCCCGACAAGGACCAGAACGGCAACATCATTTCCGCCCTTCTTGCCAAACAGCTGGGGGCCAAGACAGTAGCGGCCCGCATTCGCAACCCGGAGTATCTTGAAGCCGACAACAAGCTCATCTTCAAAGAACTCGGCATCGACCTCGTCTTCTATCCCGAGCGGATGGTTACATACGAGATTCTCGACCTGCTGCGTCAGAGCCAGACATCCGAATTTGCTGATTTCGCCCACGGCAAGCTGCAGCTCGTGGTCTTCAAACTCGAAGAGGGGTCTGAAATGGTGGGCAAGGCGATGTATGAGTTTGTCTTCCCGCCGGACAAGACTCCGTTCAGAATCCTTGCGATTTCGCGGGAAGAAGGTACCATCATTCCCCACCGTGACACCAAACTCCGGATAGGCGACCAGGTTTATGTGGCAGCCGTGAGAGAAGGGGTGGAGGAGGTCGAGCGGCTTGCCGGCAAACAATATTACGATATCCGCAACATAGCCATCCTCGGCGGAGGCCAGATAGGCGCTATGGTGGCCCAGCGCCTTTCCCGTGGTCATCTCAACATCAAACTGGTGGATATTGACCGCCGGCGGTGCGATGAACTCTCCCAGATGCTGGACCATACGATGGTGGTGTGCGGGGACGGGAGGAATGTTGATTTTCTCTATGCCGAGGACATCCAGCACTGCGATGCCTTTGTGGCGGTGACTTCCAGTTCCGAGACCAACATAATGACTTGCGTAGCCGTCAAGAAGATGGGCGTCAGGAGAACCATAGCCCAGGTGGAAAACCTTGAGTACATCCGTCTTGCAGAGGGAATGGGAGTCGATGCCGTCATCAACAAGAAACTTATCGCTGCCAGCCGCATATACCGGTTTACCCTCAACAACTCGGTGCGCTCCATCAAATATCTCAGCGGGTCGAGTGCCGAGGCCATTGAATACATAGTTAATCCCGGGAGCATCATCACTACCGCCCCTCTGAAGGATATAGATTTCCCCGAAGATGCCATCATCGGTGGCGTAATCAGGGGAGGAGAGGCCTTTGTAGCGGTGGGAAGCACCGAAATCCGGGCTTATGACAGCGTCGTGGTCATAGCACTTCCCTCCGCCCTCCAAAAGGTTGACAAATTCTTTGTCTGACATACGGTTCCTAAGTGTTGGGTGATTTGGACTGCCGGCTCTTGCCGAGATAGGCGGCCGCACTTATTCCCAGAAGTTTCTGCATCTCACGGTTGAGCTTGCGGGGATTGTAGAATCCGCAGATTTCTGAAATTTCCGTTACGGACTTGTCCCTGAAGTTGTCGTTGCAGGACATTTTAATGAAATGCAGTGTCCTGATGCGGTCCATAAGGGTTCTGATGGAAAATCCTTTGCGCCGCAGCGCTTCCCAAAGGTAGGTCCGGTTGGTCCCTGCGGCCCGCGCAACGTCTTTCATCCTCACGTCCGGCTGCAGAAACATCTTTCGGGACAGAATCTCCCGCACTGCCTTGCAATAAACCTCCTCCAACATCCCGCAATCTGCCTTTCTCCAGGGGAATAGTCTGCCCAACACCACACAAATCCTCATCACTTCGCGTGTAACTTGCAATATTCCCCGGGTGTTTTCCCTGTAAATCTGAAGAATGCGGTGTTGAACGAACTTGGGGATTTGAATCCCGACCTGATCCTGAGCTGGTCAAGGGGAATGGAGTTGTCGGCCTCAAACAGCTGTATGGCTTCGCGAATCCTGTACCAGTTCATAAGTTGGCGGAAATTCATGTGAAACTCGCTGTTGACAATCATTGAAAGCATTGTCTTGTTGGTGCCAAGCTCTTCAGCCACCTTTATGATGCTCACTTTGTCGTAGAGAAACGGCTTCTTCTCGTCCATATACTGCTTGAACCTCATCAGCAGTTCGTCGCGGTTACGGTCCCGGGCGTTCGCATATTGCGTAGTCACCTCCTTCAAAATCACGTCGTGGCCCAATCCGCCGTCATCTTCCGGCACGTGGTACCTCCTGTCGGAACCGGACGGATTGCGGGTGGCTTCGCCCCGTGTCTGTTTGGGGGCGGACTGTTCTTTCTGTGTCTCTTTACGGGAAGCATTCCTAAGATGCCTTATTACTGCAGCTGCTACGGCAATTGAAATCAGGGCCAGCGCTGCCGATACAAATAATGATAGTGTCATAATTAAAAATGTAAATTTGATAATACAAATTTACCTTGCGAATTATGACAAAATACGCACGAAGGGGAGTCCGGGACCCCAGTATATCTGTTTTAGAAAACGGAAGTCTGTTTACTGATTCAGCATAGGGTCAAAACCTTTGCCATAGACGCCCGTAACCGAGCCTACGGAGATGAATGCTTCCGGATCGACTTTTCCGATGAGTTTCAACATCGCGTTGGTTTCTGTCCGTTTCAGAACTATAACCAGCACTTTTCCCGGGTTTCGGGTGTATCCGCCCTGACTGTCAAGAAGGGTTACGCCACGGTTCATGTCCTTGCAGATACGTTCTGCGAGTTCTTCATACTTTGAAGAAAACACCATAATCTGCGTGGACTGTTTCCTTCCGTTGAGCACGAGGTCCAGGGTGAAACTGTTGACCACGATGAGGATGTAGCCGTACAGCATTGTGGCGATACGGGTTGACCAGTTGTCTTCCGATGGAATGATGAGTGTGCAGGCAACGATGATGATATCGCAGTAGAGGATGGTCTTTCCGGGGGGGATGCGGCGGAATTTATTGACAATAAGGGCAATGATGTCAGTGCCTCCGGTACTCCCCCCTTGTGAAATGGTAATGGCGATGCCGACCCCGGCCAGGATGCCGGCACAAATTGCACCGATGAACCTTCCGTTTTCGGTATTCAACTCTTCAATGAACGTTGTGGGAATTAGTGACGGGACGACCTTCAGCAATACAGTCAAAATCGCGATGGCAAAAATCGTTTTGGCTCCGAACGACGACCCCAACACTTTCAACGCTATCAAAATCAGGATGGTGTTGATGATTGCGTATGAGTATGAAATGTTGAATCCCGTACAATAGTTGATGAGGGCGGAGACACCGGTGATGCCGCCTCCCAAAAGGCCGTTGGGGATAATGAATATTGTCCAGGCTATGCTGTATATCAGAAGGCCGAGGGCAATGAGGAAGTAGGCCTTGACTTCGCTTAAAATATCTTTTACCGACTTGCTCATCTTGGGGTGGGTGTTAACAGACTATGTTGATAATCTTGGACGGCACCACTATCACTTTGCGGATTCCTTCCGCAGCATATTTGGCCGTACGGGCATCTTCCCTGACCGCCTTCTCCACTTCTTCCCGGGACATATCCTTGGGCAGTTCTATCTTGAATCTCATTTTGCCGTTGAACGAAACGGGATATTCAAAAGTGTTTTCTATGGTGAACTCCTCGCAATATTCCGGCATTGAGGCAAAACTTATGCTGGAGGTGTGGCCGAGTTTCTGCCATAACTCCTCGGTGATGTGGGGGGCAAACGGGGAAAGGAGAATGGCCAGCGGCTCGAGAATCTCCCGCTTGCTGCATCCCAGATCGGAAAGTTCCCCTACGGCTATCATAAAGGCGCTCACGGCGGTGTTGTATGAGAAGTGCTCTATGTCGTAGCGGACTTTGCCAATCAGCTTGTGCAGCGATTTGAGTTCCTCTTTGGTCGCCTTTTCCTCAGAAACAGCCCCGTTTTCGGGATTGTAAAGTTTCCAGAACTTGCGCAGGAAGCGGTGAACGCCGTCAATGCCTTTGGTGTCCCAGGGCTTGCTCTGCTCCAGAGGGCCGAGGAACATCTCGTACAGACGCAGGGTATCGGCACCGTAACGTTCGCAAATCTGGTCGGGATTGACCACGTTGAACATCGATTTGCTCATTTTCTCCACTGCGTATCCGCAAACGTACTCGCCGTTTTCAAGTACGAATTCGGCATTGGCATAGTCGGGCATCCAACGGCGGAACGCTTCCATATCCAAACGGTCCCCGTGGACGATATTCACATCCACGTGGATTTCTGTAGTGTCGTATTGGTCCTTGAGGCCGTAAGAAACGAACGTGTTGGTGTTCTTGATGCGATATACAAAGTTGGAACGTCCCTGTATCATTCCCTGGTTGATGAGTTTCCTGAAGGGTTCCTGCTCGCAGACATATCCGAGGTCATAGAGGAATTTGTTCCAGAAACGGGAGTAAATCAAGTGGCCGGTGGCGTGTTCGGTGCCGCCTATATACAAATCGACGCTGCGCCAGTACTCGTTTGCCTCGCGGCTTACAAGGGCATCGCCGTTCTTGGGGTCCATATAGCGGAGGTAGTATGCGCTGCTGCCCGCAAATCCCGGCATGGTGCTGGTCTCAATGGGGTATCCCTTGTAAGACCAATCCTTGGCCCTGGCAAGCGGCGGTTCTCCGCTTTCTGTAGGGAGGTAGGAGCTGATTTCGGGCAGATGGAGCGGGAGGTCGGCGGAATCTATGGGTGTCGCCACGCCGTCCTTGTAGCAGATGGGGAAAGGCTCACCCCAATATCTCTGGCGGGAGAAAATGGCGTCACGCAGACGATAGTTGACTTTGCGGTGGCCTATTCCCGCCTTCTCTACGTAGTCGATGGCGGCGGGGATGGCTTCCTTGACGGTCAGACCCGACAGGAAACCGGAGTTGCACATAATGCCTTCCTTGGCATCGAAACTCTCTTTGGAAACGTCGCAGCCTTCGATGAGCGGGATTATGGGGAGATTTGCATATTTTGCGAAGGCGTAGTCGCGGCTGTCATGCGCGGGAACGGCCATAATGGCTCCGGTGCCATATCCTGCCAAAACGTATTCCGATATGTAAACGGGGACGTATTCTCCGGTTACGGGGTTCAGCGCTCTGGAGCCGGTGAACACGCCGGAGGTGGTATGGGTCTCGGCTATGCGCTCCCGTTCGGTTTTCTTGCGGGCGGCGGCAAGGTACTCCTCAACCTCCTTTTCGTGTCCTTCTGCAGTGAGGAGGGGAACCCACTCACTTTCGGGGGCAAGCACCATAAAGGTGACTCCGAAGATGGTGTCGGCCCTCGTGGTGAAGATGGTCATATCGTACTGCCTGTCACCGTTGAATACCTTGAATACGACCTCGGCGCCTTCCGAGCGCCCTATCCAGTTGCGCTGCATCTCCTTGAGCGAGTCGCTCCAGTCGAGTGTGTCGAGAGCGCTGAGGAGTCTTTCGGCGTATGCCGATACGCGGAGCTGCCACTGCTTCATCATCTTCTGCTCCACCGGAAATCCGCCGCGGATTGAGAGACCTTCCTTCACTTCGTCGTTGGCCAGTACGGTGCCCAGCTTGGGACACCAGTTGACGGCTGTCTCGCCTTGATAGGCGATGCGGTACTGCATCAGGACAGCCTGGCGGGCGGGTTCATCCATCTTGTTCCACTCCTCTGCCGTGAAGGGAGTGACATTGCCGCAGGCGGCATTTACGGCGGCGCTGCCACCTTTTGCGAATCTGGCTTCAAGCTCGGTTATGGGGCAGGCCTTGTCGAGGTCGTTGTCATAGTAACTCTCGAACATCTTGATGAAGGCCCACTGTGTCCATTTATAGTAACCGGGGTCGCAGGTGCGTACCTCCCTGGACCAGTCGTAGGAGAATCCTATCTTGTCCATCTGGCTGCGGTAGCGGGCAACGTTGTTCTCCGTGGTCACGGCGGGGTGCTGTCCGGTCTGGATGGCATACTGCTCAGCGGGGAGACCGAAGGCATCATAACCCATAGGGTGGAGGACATTGAA
>JABUTP010000043.1:0-8455 GCA_021443625.1 Bacteroidales bacterium
GGAGAGTGTCTTGCGCAGGGTTCCGGCACTCAGAGCGAGGAGAAAGTGGTATCCTTCAACGAGAAGGTCCACGATTTCGGGGACATTCTGGTTTCGGACAAATCGGTCAGCTGCGTCTTTGTTTTCACCAACATTTCGGACAAGCCGGTGGTTGTGCACAATGTGGTCTCGAGCTGCGGCTGCACCACCCCCGAATGGACTAAATCCCCCGTCAAACCGGGCGAAAAAGGGAACATCAAGGTAACTTTCAAGAACGACCAGGGGGCATACCCTTTCAACAAATCCATCACGGCCTATATATCGGGGGTCAACCGACCCGTGGTTCTCAAGATAAAAGGAGCGGTTTACGGCAAAAAGATGCCGGTAAAGGAGATTTACACAAACACCATCGGAGGCGTTCTGGGATTTAAAGAGAAAAGTCTTCTGGTGGGCAACACCTATCAGGGCAAGGCCAAGAGCGACGTCGCCACCATTGCCAATATCTCCAAGAAGGCAGCGAAGGTGGAGATTGTGTCGGACAACCCCGCACTGACCATGGCGATGACCCCCAATCCCGTTCCGGCTGGGGAGAAGGCCTCCCTCTCCTACACCGTCAACACCGCCCTCGGGCCCAAGTTGTGGGGCGCGAGCGAATATACCGCAAGGTTTGTGATAGACGGGGTTGAGGCGAGCGAAAAAATCACCGTTCACGCCATAATTGCTGACAATTTCGAAGGATGGACCCAAAGCCAGATAGGCAAGGCGGCCGTACCGACCATTGAGGTGGGATACCTTGAACTGGGCACTATCGCCAACAATTCCACACACAGCCATACCATTGCAATCAAGAATACAGGAAAGAGCAATCTGACCATATATAAGGCGGATGCCGAAGAGGGGATAACGGTTCTTACCCCCTGTCCGTTGAACGTGGCACCCGGCAAAACCGCAAACGTCAGGATAAAGTTCGAAGCGTCCAGTCTGCCCGTGGGGGAGTTTGTGAAAATTCTTACATTCACCACCAATTCGCCCACCCGCCCGCGGTTGGATTTCTTTGTAAACGGCACCATAGAGAAGTAACAGCGGAGCAACATTTTACCATCAGAAAAGAGACAATGACAAAAACCAGCCAGCAGGATCCCCACCAGCACCAGGGGGACTTTTTTGAAGACTACCACAATACCGGAGATTCGGCCCTCATCATAAACGATGGTGTTGAGCAGCAGCCCATCGTCAACCCCTACCTCAAAAAGGTCAGCAGACCGGGCATCCGTCCGGTGGAATACTACGTGGAGGGTATCAAAAAGGGGGACACCACTATTCTGAGCCAGGCCATCACCCTGGTGGAAAGCACCGCTCCGGCCCACCGCAAGGTGGCGGACGGCATCATTGCCCAGTGCCAGCTGCTTGCGGGAGGCCGCAAGACCATGCGCATAGGCATCACCGGTGTTCCGGGAGCGGGCAAAAGCACCTTCATCGAGGCCTTCGGCAGTCTCATAACATCCAAGGGACATCGTCTGGCGGTGCTGGCCATAGACCCGTCGAGCGAGCGGAGCAAGGGGTCCATTCTGGGAGACAAAACCCGTATGGAGACCTTGTGCAACGACCCCAATGCTTTCATCCGCCCCAGCCCGAGTGCGGGGTCGCTGGGCGGAGTCGCCCGCCGCACCAGGGAGACCATCCTGCTGTGCGAGGCGGCCGGCTACGACGTAACATTCATCGAAACGGTGGGTGTCGGTCAGAGCGAGACCGCTGTCCACTCGATGAGCGACTTCTTCCTGCTGCTTATGATTTCGGGTGCCGGAGACGAGTTGCAGGGCATCAAGAGGGGCATTATGGAGATGTCGGACCTGATTGCCATTAACAAGGCCGACGGCACGAACATCGACAAGGCCAACCTGGCAAAGGCTCTCTACAGCAACGTGCTACACCTCTTCCCCCCCACTGAGTCGGGTTGGGTCCCAAAAGCCGTGACCGCCTCCGCAGTCACAAAAGTCGGACTGCCGGAGATTTTGGAAATCATAGAGCAATACTTCGCCCTCGCCTGGGAGACCGGCTATTATGAGAAACGCCGCCGCCAGCAGGCCAGTTACTGGATGAGGGCGAGCATAGACGAAGCCATCCGCCGCCGTTTCTACGAAAGCGAGACGGTGGAGAAGCTCCTTCCCGAATACGAACAGGCAGTGTTGGAGGGACGGCTCGACTCGTTTGCCGCCGCCGCAGAACTGTTGGAAAAATATTGTTAAGATGCATATCATAGCAGAGTCATTCCTCAATGCCGTAATGGTTACCGGACTGGTAATCATTATGATGCTTATGCTGGAATATATCAACGTATCCAGTCAGGGAAGATGGGCCACCCGCCTGCGCTCGTCAAGTTTCGGGCAGGTGTTGCTGGGGGCATTGCTGGGAGTGTTCCCGGGATGCGTCGGAGGGTTTGCCGCAGTGTCGCTCTATTCCCACAAGATGCTCTCTTTCGGTGCTTTGGTAGCGATGCTCATCGCCTCCTCCGGCGACGAATCGTTTGTGATGCTGGCGATGTTCCCGGGCAAGGCGCTGCTCCTTTTCGCCGCATTGCTGGCGGTCGGCATCGTCAGCGGCGTGACAATAGACCGGCTCCGCCGGAAGCCGTCCCGTGACGAAGAGTTGTGCTGTGAGGGCTACAACGTGCACGATGAGGATATCCACGAACACCAAAGCCACCACAAAGGACGTTCCATATCCAATCTCTTACACTTTGACTGGCGCAGGATTGTGATTCTGGCGGGAATCCTGCTGTTTGTCGCGGGACTGGTGTTCGGTCTTTTCGAGCACTCCCACGGCGAAGCCGCTGCGGAAGAGCATCACGGTCACTTCAACCTGTTTGACGAATACTGGATAAATCTGATTTTTGCGGTTATCTCGGTGTTTGCCATCTGGTTTACCGCCGTGAGCGACAGCCATTTCGTGAAGGAGCATCTGTGGAACCACATTGTGCGCCGCCACGTCCCTTCGGTTTTCCTGTGGACATTCGGCGCCCTGCTGGCCATCGAACTCGGCCTGCACTATCTGAACCTTGAAAGCTGGACCAGTGACAACATCCCGCTGATGATTCTGCTGGCAGTGCTGATAGGACTCATCCCCGACTCGGGTCCGCATCTGATATTCGTCACGATGTTTGCCGGCGGCATGGTGCCGTTTTCGGTGCTTCTGGCAAGCAGCATTTCGCAAGACGGACACGCCGCCCTGCCACTCCTTGCCGAGACAAAGAGCGGCTTCGTGAAAGCCAAGGCGATAAATGCCCTGATTGCCGCCATAGTGGGCTACGGGGTGTATTTCCTCGGAGCATAAACCTTGAGAACCTGCCGCAATGAAAAGGGGGCCTGCCGGAAGCGGGTCCCCTTTTCGTCATTGAGATGATGAAGTGTTCTGGTTTCGACTTGCAAAACCCGTGTGAAGTGTCATTTCGCAAGCGCTATGCGCATTGTGTCGCGGGCGATGACCAATTCCTCGTTGGTGCAGCAGACAATGACCTTGACCTTGGAGGTGGGTTTGGAGATTATCCAGTTGTCCCCGTCGATGTTTTCATTAAGGTCGAAATCCAGTTCGATACCGATGCCTTCGAGGTCTCGCAGGGCGTCGCGGCGCACGGTACGGGAATTCTCCCCTATACCACCCGTCATAACTATCACGTCGGCACCGTTCATTGCTGCCATATAGGAGCCGATGCACTTCTTGATATCGTAGCACAGTTTGTCGTGGGCAAGGGTGGCGAGACGGTTTCCGGCAGCCGAGGCGGTGTCGATGTCGCGGTTGTCCGAAGATGTCTCGGAAATGCCGAGCAGTCCGCTCTTCTTGTTGACCACCTTGTTGAGGCCTTCTGCGTCAAGCCCTTCTTTCTGCATAATGTAGATGAGCGCCCCGGGATCGACATTTCCGCAGCGGGTACCCATTGTCAGCCCCTCCAGAGGGGTAAGGCCCATACTGGTATCGACACTCTTTCCGTTGCAAACGGCGGTAACGGAACTGCCGTTGCCGAGGTGGCAGGTGATGATTTTGGCCTTGTTGATATCCAGGTCGAGCGCATCGCACGCCTTCTGCGAAACGAAACGGTGGCTGGAGCCGTGGAAGCCGTATCTGCGGACACCGTATTTGCGGTAATATTCATAGGGAAGGGCATAGATGTAGGCATAGTCGGGAATGGTCTGGTGGAAAGCGGTGTCAAACACCATCACCTGCGGCACGTTGGGCATAAGGGCGCGGGCGGCGTTGATACCTATGATGTTGGCGGGATTGTGGATGGGAGCCAGATCGTTGCAGCGCTCCACCTTGGAGATGGTCTCGTCTGTGGCGAGAGTACTCTCAGAGAAGAATTCTCCGGCGTGAACCGTTCTGTGGCCCACCGCCTCAATGTCTGCCAGACTCTTCAGAACCCCTTTTTCGGGGTCGATGAGGAGGGAAAGTACGGCGTCTATTCCTGCCGAATGGTCGGCGATGGGACGTTCCTCCACGCAGTCGGCCTTGCCCGGAACCTTGTGGGTGATGGAGCCGACTGCCTCCCCTATCCTCTCCACGAGACCTTTGGAAAGGAGAGAATACTCATTGTCACTCTTCATATCAAGCACCTGGTACTTGATGGAACTGCTTCCGCAGTTCAATACTAAAATAATCATATCGTTTGTATGTATTAAATATCGAATAAGAAGCTGTTTGAATTTGATTCAATTTTTTATTTATGGAATGTTTGCAATTAATTTTAAACAGATTCTAAAGTACAAATGTAGTGTTTATTTGCCAATTTGTGCCTTCAGGTTGCGCCATATCGCTATTGCAAACGGCACCGCCGCCACAAAAGAGAGTCCGTCCGCCAGAGCCTGCGCCGTGACAACCCCGTCCAGCCCCAGGAATCTGGGCAGCACAAACACTATCGGAATGAAGAAAAGGCCCTGGCGCATCATTGCAAGGAAGGTGGCTGGAAGGGTTTTGCCTATATTCTGGTACAACATATTTGTAATGGTAACCACGGCCGCGGTGGGCAGTACGAAACTCTGCCAGCGCAGCACCCGCGCCCCGATGGCGACCAGCACCGCATCTTCACTTCTGAAAAGGGCCACTATCTGGGGTGCCCAGACAATCATCACCACCGAGAAAACGCACAGCAGGCACACCGCCCCCCGCAGGGTGAAACGGTAAGCCGCCAGCACCCTGTCGAACTTGCGCGCCCCGTAGTTGAATCCGCACACCGGCTGGAACCCCTGTCCGAAGCCGAGAATCATTGAATAGACGAACAGCACTATTCGCGAAACGATGGTAAAGGCTGCCACCGTGGAGGCCTCTTCACCGGGCAGGGCATAGCGCACCGCCGCATAGTTGAGGAACAGCGTGGCGCAGGCGCTCAGCGACTGACGCACCAGCGACGGCAGCCCCCCTTTGGCTATCTCCTTGTAATTATGGAGAGTCGGAGAGAATTGCCGGGGTTTGAGATGGACGCTCCCCCTCATCATTGTGCCGCTGAGAAGGAGAATCCAAGAGAACACCTGGCTGATGAGGGTTGCCAGGGATGCGCCCGCCACCCCCATATCCAAGACGTAAATCAGCAGCGGGTCGAGAGCTATGTTGAGCACCGCCCCGCTCGCAAGCCCCACCATTGAGAAAAGGGCATTCCCCTGATGGCGCAGCTGGTTGTTCATAACCACGGAGGACATCAGGAATGGAGTGGCAATAAGAATGTAGCGCACGTATGACACGGCGTATGACGCTATTTCGGGGGTAGCCCCGAGCAGCGTCACCATCGGCCTTATGAAAATCAAGCCCAGGGCAGCCACCACCGTACCCAGTATCAGAGCAGAAATGAATCCCGTGGCGGCTATGCGTTCGGCATCGTTCCACTTCTGGGCTCCGAGAAGGCGGGAGATGTAGTTGCCCGAGCCGTGTCCGAGGAAAAACCCGAGCGCATTGACCACCGTCATATAGGTCAGGGTGATGCCGATGCCGGCGGTTGCCTCGGTGCTGAGGTGCCCCACGAATACCGAATCGACAAGGTTGTAAAGGGTTGTCACCACCATGCTGATGGTGGTGGGCACAGCCATTTTCAGTACCAGCGGGGAGACGGGAGCCTCTGTCATTGCGACAAACTTCCGCTCCCTTGCCGCCGCGTCATCTTCGCTGTTCAGCCTTTCACGGTTTATTCGTTCGAACATCTTTACAAATATAGGGATAATTGGGGGACGATGTTTTGATGTTCTCCATTTTTGGGATCAACGAAGTTGTTTTGCCACCAATCTGCCCGTTTTATTGCACATTTTGCCAACAATTTCTAAATTTGGGCGCAAAATGATTTTTATATGAAGAGATTTCTTTTGGGGGACGAAGCCATCGCGCTCGGTGCCGTCAACGCGGGATTGAGCGGGGTCTATGCCTACCCCGGAACACCATCCACCGAAATTACGGAATTTATACAGAATAACGCCGAAGCCCGTTCCAGGGGCATCCACAGCCGCTGGTCAACCAACGAAAAAACGGCGATGGAGGCTGCCCTCGGAATGAGTTATATGGGCAAGCGCGCCATGGTATGCATGAAGCACGTGGGGTTGAACGTATGTATGGATCCCTTTGTCAACTCCTCAATGACCGGAGTTGAGGGCGGAGTCGTGGTGCTTGTGGCAGATGACCCTTCGATGCACTCCAGCCAGGATGAGCAGGACAGCCGGTATCTCGGCTCGTTTGCAATGATTCCGATGCTCGAGCCGGTCAACCAGCAGCAGGCCTACGATATGATGGGTTATGCCTTTGACCTCAGCGAAAAGTTCAAGGTACCCGTCCTGATGAGGGTTACCACCCGAATGGCCCATTCGAGGGCTGTGGTGGAGGTTGCCGAAAGCGCCCGCGAGGAGAATCCGCTGAGTTACGACGCAAAAGCCCGCGACTGGGTGCTTCTCCCCGCCAATGCCCGCCGCAAGAACGACATTCTGGTAGGAAACCAGCCCTTGTTTGCCAAGGAGGCGGCCGAAGCGGGTTGGAGTTCTTTGGAAATAAAGAACTCCCCCCTTGGGATTATCGCCTCGGGAGTGGGTTGGAACTATGTCATGGAGACTTTCGGCGGAAATTGTCCCTACTCCGTGTTGAGGGTTGCGCAATATCCCTTGTCAAAAGAAGCCGTCAGCACTCTTGCTTCATCGTGCAGCCGCATTCTGGTGGTCGAAGAGGGACAGCCGTTCATAGAGCAGCAGATTAAGGGGTTGCTTCCTCTCCAGTGGGAGGTAATCGGAAAGGAGAACGGAGGTTATCTGCCCCGTACAGGGGAACTTACCCCGGACTCCGTGGCCGAGGCGTTTGCCAGACTCGCCGCCGAAGCCGAAGGCAGGGAATACATCACCCGGGAGCCGGTTGCCGTCCCGCAGGTTGTAAAGCCCCGCCCCCCCGCACTCTGCCAGGGTTGCGGCCACCGCAGCGTCTATGAAGCGCTCAACAAGGTGCTTGCCGGATACGACAGTCCCAGGGTGTTCGGGGATATCGGTTGCTACACGTTGGGATTTCTCCCCCCCTTCCAGACGCTCAACAGCTGCGTGGATATGGGAGCCAGCATCACTATGGCCAAAGGGGCGTCAGACGCTGGACATCATCCGGCAGTGGCGGTGATAGGCGACTCTACATTCACCCACAGCGGTATGACGGGACTTCTGGATGCCGTGAACGAAAATGCCAACATAACGGTGATTCTCTCCGACAATCTCACGACTGCAATGACCGGAGGGCAGGACAGCGCCGGAACCAACAAGTTCGAGGCCATCTGCATCGGGTTGGGCGTTGATCCGCAGCACGTGAAGGTGGTTGTTCCCCTCCCCGCAAATATGGAGGAGATAACCCGTACCATAAAGGAAGAAATCGACTACAACGGCGTCAGCGTCATAATTCCCCGCAGGGAGTGCCTGCAGACGCTTGCCCGCCACAAAAAGGAAAGCAAAAAACAACTGATTGCAATATGAAACTTGACATAATACTTGCAGGGGTCGGCGGTCAGGGCATTCTCTCGGTAGCCGCCATCATCGGCGAAGCGTGCATGAACGAAGGTCTGTTCATCAAACAGGCCGAAGTCCACGGTATGAGCCAGCGCGGAGGCGACGTGCAGAGCAACCTCAGGATAAGCGACTGCCCCATTTACAGCGACCTCATTCCCCAAGGGGAAGCTGACGTGATAATCTCCCTTGAACCGATGGAGGCACTCCGTTACATTCCCTGGCTCAACCCCGATTCAGGCTGGATTATAACCTCCTCCGTCCCGAAAATAAACATCGCCACTTACCCATCCACTGAAGAGTTGGACGCGGCATACGCCGCCTTCGAAAGGGTGATAAGCATAGACGTGGAGGCGCTCGCCCGCTCCATAAACAACCCCCGTTCGTCCAACATCGTCCTGCTTGGGGCCGCCCAGAAAGTCCTTGGCATTGAATACACCAAGCTGGAAGATGCGATAAGGAGGGTATTCGCCCGCAAGGGA
>JABUTP010000043.1:8473-13785 GCA_021443625.1 Bacteroidales bacterium
CTCAAGGCTCTCGCCCTCGGCGCATCAAATGCTGAATAATTTGCTTCTGACAGAACGAAACAAGATATACCGAAATGATCTGGAATCCCGAAAAAGAGTGTATGAGTCGCGAACAGCTGCACGAGTTGCAGAGCGAACGGCTGGTGAAAATTGTGCGGCACACATACGACAATGTACCGATGTACCGCGAAAGGATGAATGCCGCGGGACTTACCCCCGATGACATCAAAAGCATAGAAGACATAAGCAAACTGCCTTTTACCACCAAGAAGGATTTGCGGGACTATTATCCCGACTCCCTTTTTGCGGTACCGCGCAGCGAAATAGTGCGTTTCCACGCCTCCAGTGGAACCACCGGCAAACCCATCGTGGCTGGATACACCGCCCACGACGTTGAGAACTGGAGCGAAGGCACAGCCCGCTGTCTTACCGCATACGGTGCGGGCCGCGGCGACACCATCCAGGTAAGTTACGGTTACGGATTGTTCACGGGAGGACTCGGAGCCCACGACGGTGCCACCAGGATAGGGGCCGCCGTGCTGCCCACCAGCGCCGGAAACACATCCAAGCAGCTTATGCTGATGCAGGATTTGGGCTGCACCGGATTGTGCTGCACCCCTTCCTATGCCCTGTTCCTTGCGGAAGAACTTGAGAAAGAGGGCCTCAGGGACAAGATTCAGCTCAAGTTCGGCGCATTCGGAGCCGAGCCGTGGACCGAGAATATGCGCAAGGAACTGGAGTCCAAACTCGGCATCAAGGCCTATGACATTTACGGTCTTACCGAAATCAGCGGCCCCGGAGTGGGCGGCGAATGCCAGTGCCAGGACGGCACCCACCTCTGGGAAGACATGTTCTATCCCGAAATCATAGACCCCGCCACCGGAGAACCGCTTCCCGAAGGGAAAGAGGGGGAACTGGTATTCACCACGCTCGACAAATGGGGTATGCCCATGATCCGCTACCGCACCCGCGACCTCACCCACCTCAACTACTCACAGTGTGCCTGCGGCCGCACCATGGTCCGTATGGGGCGCATCCTCGGACGTAGCGACGATATGCTCATCGTGCGCGGCGTCAACGTATTCCCGTCTCAGGTCGAGAGCATTCTGCTGGAAATCCCCGAATTCCAGGGCCAGTATTTCATCACCATCGACCGCGTCAACAACGTTGACACATTCGACATTGACGTCGAACTGCGCGAGGAGTTCTACACCGACGAGATTGCCCAGCTGCACCGCCTGCGCGACCGTCTCGTGGGACGCATCGTGAGCGTGATAGGAATCAAACCCAACATCCATATCGTGGAACCAGGCAGCATAACACGCTCGATGGGCAAGGCAAAGCACGTGGAAGACAAACGCAAATTCAAATAGACTACAGCTATGATAATACAGCAAATCTCCGTTTTCCTTGAAAACAAAGCCGGCCGCGCTGCCGAAATAACCAAGGTTCTCTCAAACGAAGGCATTGACATCCAGTCGTTTTACATAGCCGAAAGTTCCGATTTCGGAGTATATCGTCTCATTGTATCGAACGTGGAGGCCGCGATGGCGGCACTGCGCAAGGCGGGCCACGCGGTATCGCTTACCCCGGTGCTGTCGGTGGATTGTCCCAACAGGCCCGGCTCCCTTACCGGCATTCTCGAACTCCTTGCCTCACACGGGCTCTCCGTCGATTATATGTACGCGTTCATCCACGGGGACATCAACCGGGCCATTATCCGCTCCAAAGATATCGAGGCCTGCCAGAAGGTAATCATCGGCGCCGGCATCAAATAGTCCGACATCACAGATTATGGTACGCCTCCGCCACGTCCTACGGTTAGCCTTGCTGTGCCTCGCCGCGGGTGGTATGCTTGCCCTTTGCTCCTGCAGCCGGGTCTGCCGAGAGGTGGTCGGAACGGCCGACGAACTGGCCCGCGTCTTGGCGGAATACCGGGGAGATAAAGTGCTGGAGGTCATTCTGAAAGACGGCATCTACCATCTGCAGGAACCCCTTGTCATAGGTGCTGACCTTGCTGGCGGGATAACGATTCGTGCCAGACATCACGGAAAGGCGGTGCTGACCAAGGCATTGGAAATTCCGGTAGCCCGTTTCACCCCCTGCCCCGAGGGTTGTGACCCCCGCATACGGGAAGAGTCCCTCTCCCGCATTAAGGTTCTGGACCTGGCAAAGGAGTGCGGAATATCCGGTCTGCCTGCACCCGACATCTACTACAGCGACACTCTGTTTTCTCCCTGGATATTCACGGAGGGCAGCGGAGCCACCCCTGCCATTTGGCCCAACGAAGGGTGGGCGACCTTCAGGGATGCAAAAGAGATTGGTTGGAAAAAGCTCGCATATCCCGATGCCCCCGCCTCCGAGCGGACCCCCGCCTCATTTTATTTCGAGGATGAGCGGTGCGCCAGGTGGTGCGGCGAAAGCGATGCATTCATCACCGGATATCTCTATTTTGACTGGCGCCACGAATATGTAGGGCTGGCCTCCTGCGACACGGTGGATGGGGTTGTGGCTTTGCGCGACGGCACCCAATACGGCGTGGGAAGCGGCGGATGGGCACTTGCTGAACGCCGTTTCAGGATTTTCAATGCCCTCTCTGAACTTGACCGCGAAGGGGAATGGTATATCGACCGCGACAGAAATCTCCTCTATATGATGTTCCCCGAAGGGTGTGAGTCCATCTACATATCAGTCTCCGACTGTCCGGTAATCTCTCTTGACGGTGCCAGGAACGTCACGATAGACGGATTGAAGATTTCCCGCAATTTCGGAAGCGGTATCGTGGGGCGCTCCTGCAGCGACATTGTCATCACCAATTGCGAAATATGCGACATCTGCTGTCGGGGCATTGAACTTGAAGGCTGCCGTAACCGCGTTGCGGGGTGTCATATCCACGGCATCGGGCAGACCGCCGTCCATATCACGGGAGGCGACCGTCCGTCCCTGACGCGCAGTGACAGCGTTGTGGAGGATTGCGACATTTACGATTACGGAAAAATCATAGCCACCTACCGCGCCGGAGTTTTTGCCGACGGCTGCGGAATGACCGTGCGTCACAACCATATCCACCACGCCCCCCACATGGCGCTCTACTATGGCGGCAACGAGCATCTTTTTGAATTCAACGAGGTGGACAGCGTGCTGCTTGAAACCGCTGATGCGGGAGCACTCTACACAGGAAGGGATCTGGGCAGCCAGGGCACTGTGGTGCGGTACAACTATTTCCACGACATTCCGGCCCACGAGGATGACAAGATATTCACCAAAGGAATTTATCTGGACGACAATGACAGCGGCGAGGTGGTCGAATGGAACATTCTAAGGAACGTCCCCCGCGCCCTGATGTTGGGAGGAGGCCGCGACAACGTTATCCGGAACAATCTCGTCATTGACTGCACCATAGGTTTTTATATGGACGCCCGCGGGGTTGACAGATTCGATGAGCCGGGGTGGAACCTTCTCTCCAAACTTGAAGCCAACCATTATCGTGAATCCCCCTGGAGGGAGCGATATCCCCATCTGGCGGGCATTACCGAAGAACAGCCGGAACTGCCTTTGCACGACGTGCACGAGGGGAACGTCTATGTCGGATGCGGCGATTTTTTCAGATACAACCCCAACCTTTCTCCCTACCTCAACCTGGTGAATGCCTCGGACAACATTGTTGTTGATTTTGAGCATAATCCGCGCCTGAGACATAGGACTATTGAAAAATTTGAGGGATTTGAGATGGTTTGCCCCGGCGGCAGCCTCAAGGATTTCTCAATGGAACAACTCCTTGAGATCGCTCCCCATCTTGCCGGAATACCCATAGACAGCATCGGCATCAGGGGAAGCGGTTCACACATCAAGATTTTTTAGAAGATGTTTAAATTTGATTCAAATTTTTATTTATGGAATGTTTTTAAGCAGGTTTACATTGTTNAATACCCATAGACAGCATCGGCATCAGGGGAAGCGGTTCACACATCAAGATTTTTTAATTAACTCGTTATGAAAGTCCGTGCTTTGCTTATTCTCCTGGCAGGTATTCTCTGCGGCTGCAATCCCTCTCCCGACACCGACAACAAACCTTATGTCAGATGGTGGTGGAACGGAGACAAGGTGGAATCGGAAGAGATTGTAAGGGAACTCCGCCTGCTGCACGACCAGGGCATCGGCGGGGTGGAAATCAACCCCATCGAATTTCCCGACAAGAGCGACCCTTTGAACAAAAAGGAGCTGGTATGGCTCAGCGACGAATGGATGGATATGCTGCAGGTGGCCTTTGACGAAGCTCGGCGGCTGGGGATGAAATGCGACCTCATAGTGGGTTCCGGCTGGCCTTTCGGGGCGGAAACGCTCCCGATGGAAGACCGCGCGCAGGTGATGCTGACCTGGGCGCAGCCACTTGAAGGCGGAACACATTACACAATAACAAAAGATGAGATTTACCGTGCGGTGGATCCCGGCGTCACCGTGCAGAATCCCGACCGCCGGTTCTTCACCGAATGTATCAAACTGACGCCAGACCCCATTGAAGACCTCTCCCAAGTGGTAGATCTTACCTCCGATTTTCCCGGAGACACCATCAGAATAGATGTGCCCGAAGGGCCCCATTTCCTCTATGTCATGGTTAGGGTGCAGTCATTTGCCTGCGTCATCAATGGTGCCCCCGGCGCAGCGGGTTCCATTCTCAACCATCTGGACGCCGCAGCCGTACGCCGCTATCTCGACAATATGTCCGACAGGATTGAGAACCGCCTGGGACCCCTTTCCGACCATATAAGGGCACTCTTTACCGACAGTATGGAGCTGGAGGGGTGCAACTGGACCGAAGATTTTGAAGAGGAGTTCCTTAGAAGGCGGGGCTACGACATTATGCCGTGGCTCCCGTTCACAATGTTCAAGGTCGGACGCCTCGGCGATGTCATAGACTACAATTTCGGAGCGAAGAAAGGAAGCGACTTCGAAGAGAAGGTCAACCGGGCCCGGTTTGACTTTGAACTCACCAAGGCGGAACTCTACCGCGAGCGCTTTACCGAAACCTATCTCCAATGGTGCCGCGACAAAGGGGTGAAATCCCGCGCCCAGGCCTACGGAAGGGGCTTTTTCCCTCTCGAGTCAAGTCTTGGCTACGACATTCCGGAAGGAGAGTCGTGGACTACCAACTGGCTGCAGCACCGCCTCGGAGAAGAGATGGGTGACGAGGACTACCGCCGGGGGCGCGGATACACAATGATAAACAAATATGTTTCCTCCGCAGCCAACCTGACGGGCAAACGGGAAGTTACCTCAGAGGAGATGACCAATACCTACCGCGTCTTTACCGC
>JABUTP010000044.1:0-5196 GCA_021443625.1 Bacteroidales bacterium
GGTCAGGTAATCGGAATTACTTCCGGTGGAGATGATAATTCCGGTGCAAACTTGAATTACGCAATGGATATCCAATTATTGAAGAAGTACATTTCTTTCAAATGAGGTTTTACTTAATAATATGTGTGCTTGCGTTAGCCTGCTCATTGTCTGCTTGTTCGTTTCATCGCCCAAGCACACGAACTGGGTATCCTGGGACGCAAATATATCAGAACGAGAGGCCTATCTCAACGCCAGTAGTAGACAGAACAGAGCAAACAATCTCAAGAAGGATCCAGAGAACAGTAGCATCTGTCAATCAATCCAAGATTGAAACACCAAAAATCCAGCAGCAAAGAATACCATCTTATCTGCTTCAATACACTGGTTTTCACGTATCGTATAACGAAGAAGCCAAAGTCCCCAATTGGGTAGCTTACGAACTTACTTCTAAAGAAGCTCAGTCACAAACTTGGCCAAGAGATAAAAACTTTTATCAAGACCCTGACTGCACATTATGTCAGGCCGATTACTCTGATTATCGTAATTCCGGTTGGACGAAAGGTCATATGGCACCGGCCGGAGATATGAAGTGGGATTCTCTTGCTATGCATTCCAGTTGTTTCTATACCAATATCTGCCCACAGGCAGCCAGATTGAATAATGGCGGATGGAAATCATTGGAAGAGACATGCCGAAATTGGGCAACCCAGTATGGTAGAATATGGATAGCTTGTGGACCTATATTCTCTGACACAAAAAATACTATCGGATACAACGAAGTATGGGTCCCTGATTACTTTTTCAAGGTGATACTTCTGAAGATAGGCGAGGACTATTACTGTGGTGGCTACATATTCACAAACAGTGAACAATACACTCGCACGATTTGTACAGTAGATGAAGTAGAAAACATTACCAACATTGACTTTTTTCCACTGCTTGAAGATAGTATAGAGGATGTCATTGAAGCCAATTTGAATAAAAGCATATTTAGATAATGAAAGCAGGCGTATTATTGCTCATAGTAGCTTTAGCCTCTAAAAACCGAGCATTTTTTCACCTTATTTTCAGTTGAGCGGTTATTCCCCGTCCGCCCTGCGGGGAACTCTGTGGTATATTACATTCCCTCGGGGCCTTCAGCGCTCCGGGAAGAGAATCCGGCGGCAGACGGGTTGGCCGGAGTTAGTGAACTGGGTTTTGAAACCGGTGAGGACGGGGGTGCCGTTTTGCACTGTGATGTGCATGGTGCAGGTGCAGGGAGTGCCGGCGTCGGTGATGTGGGCGGTGTAGAGATCGCGGCCTTCAACTGAGATGCTGTCAAGACTCTGGGCGCCGTCGCTCGCGCAGGTGCGGAAGAGCCAGACCGCATAGCCCGGGTCGTCGGGGCCGAACTCGCCGTCATACTCCTGCCAGTAAGCCTTGTGCAGGGAGTCGAGAAGGGCGGGAGAGAAGTTCACGGCGATGCTGTCAAGCTCGCCGTAGTTGAAAACATAATTGTTATAGAGGTTGGTAATGAACGATTCAACCGACTCGGGACAACTCTTGACACGGCTCCCGCACGCAGACATCGCAAGGGATATGACTGCAATATAAACTATACGTTTCATCTCAAAAAATCAGATTGCATTGCCTTGGATGCAATGGTCCAACGGCTATTTGCTCCGTTTTTTCTTGAATATGACGGGTGTTGCATCCTCAAAGGTTTTGAATAGGGCTTTGAGTTGCGGACTTTCATAGTAGCTGTCTTCGTAGTCGGCCATCACCAACTCCGGTTCTTCTCCGCGAATGTCAAAAATGTTCACGAAAGTGTGTCCTGCCACCAGCAGTTTGTTGTCTGCCACGGAAATGGGGTAGAGAGTACCTTGGGAACGGATGGAGCCGAGTGTGACAATTTTGCCGTCGGAGTCAAGTGCAAAGATGGAAGCTGCGATGGCCTGCAGTCCTTCGGCTTCGTCATCTCCGAACACTTCGTGCGACACGAGCAGCACATCGCGGCCGCCAACGTTGGCATAAGCAAATGCGGCTGTTTTTCCGAAATGGTCTGCAAAAGACTTGAAAGCGTTCTGTTGGGAGGCACAGGCAGTGCAGGAGAGCACCACGGCAAGGGAGAGGATGAAATGTTTCATATCGGAGTTGTTTTTGAAGATTCTTGATTGCAAAAACCCTTTGCTACGCAAATGTAGCAATAATTTCGTACCTTTCGGCCGCCTAAACCAATGAAATATGAATCAAGTTACAGTATTTGTCCCCGCATCCATTGCGAACCTCGGTTGCGGCTTCGACATAATGGGTATGGCCATTGAGAGCGCGGGAGACATCCTTTCTATGGAAATGTCTGAAGGTGACGGTATTGAAATCATCAACAGGACCGACTACGATATTCCTTCCACGGTTGAAGACAATGTCATGACTCCGGCCATCCGGGCGATGCTCGCTGCCGCGGGGGTCAGAAAACATCTCAAGATAACCCTGATGTGCAAGATTATGCCCGGCAGCGGTATCGGCTCCAGCGCAGCATCAGCCGCCGGTGCGGTGGTCGCGCTGAACCATCTGCTCGGAAACCGTTTCTCCGAGAAAGAGATGGTCGAGTTTGCAATGGAAGGGGAGGCACTCTCCAGCGGCGGGGCGCAGCATGCGGACAACGTGGCGCCCGCCATTCTCGGGGGAATTGTCCTCATCTGCTCCTACCATCCTTTCGAATATATCAGGATACCCTTCCCGGAGGAATTCTGTGCGGCGATTGCCCACCCCCGAATCACCGTCAAGACTTCCGACAGCCGAGCCGTTCTGCCGAAAGACATTCCGCTGCACGACGCCATTCTGCAGTGGGCCAACATCGGAGGTCTGGTCGCCGGCTTTATGAAGAAGGATATGGGATTGGTCGGCAGAAGTATGAGGGACGTCATTGTGGAACCCCACAGAAAGCGATTTATCCCCGGCTTTGACGAGCTGCGCGAAAAACTTAATGCTGCCGGGGCCAAGGCCTTCAATATCTCCGGTTCGGGACCTTCCGTTTTTGCCCTTTGCGACAATGAAGAGATCGCTAAGGCGCTCTGCGCGATAATGTCAGATCATTTCCGCCAATACGGAATTGACGCCGACTCTGTCGTGGCCCGCGGAGACAATATGGGCGCAAGGGTAATATTTTAAGACAATGAGGTTCTACAGTACAAGAAATCAGGGGGATTTCCACTCTCTCAAAGAGGCGGCGATAATGGGTCTCGCTCCCGACGGCGGCCTGTTCATGCCCGAACGCATTCCCGTCGTGGATGTTGAAAAGGCGTGTTCATTCAACACCTTCCCGGAACTTGCAGCGTGGCTGGCGAAACATTTCTTCGAGGAATTTTCCGAAGATGAATTGCTGGAGATGACCTCCCGGGCCTTTGCCTTTGAGATTCCCCTGAAGGAAGTCGCCCCAGGTTACGACACTCTGGAACTGTTCCATGGTCCGACCTTCGCATTCAAGGATGTCGGGGCGGGGTTCATGGGGCAGATGATGGGGCGTCTGGCGGATGAAGGGAAGGCCATAAACGTGATTGTGGCAACTTCTGGCGACACCGGCAGTGCCGTGGCCAACGGATTCTACAAGGTCAAGGGGGTCAACGTCACGATTCTTTACCCCAAGGGAAAGGTCAGCCGTTTCCAGGAGAGTCAGATGACGACTCTCGGACACAATATCCACGCCGTTGCGGTGGAAGGGTGTTTTGACGACTGCCAGGCCATTGTGAAGAAACTTCTCTCGGACAAGGATTTCCACGACGGATACAGACTTACTTCGGCCAACTCCATCAATGTCCTCCGCTGGATTCCGCAGAGTTTCTATTATTTCTGGGCTTATAGGCAATGGGCCGCCAGGACCGGCAGAAGGTTCCCGGACGTTGTCGTTCCCAGCGGAAATATCGGCAATCTCGCCGCAGGTGTTCTTGCAAAGCGGATGGGGCTGCCCATAAGGCGATTTATTGCCGTAAACAACAGCAACGACACTTTCTTCCGCTATCTGAAAACCGGAGAATATGCTCCCAGGCCCACCGTCCCGACACTTGCAAATGCAATGGACGTGTCGGTGCCGAGCAATTTCGAACGCATCCAATGCTTTTACAACGACAATTACGATATTCTGAAATCGGAGATTGAGGGTTATTCGTACAGTGACGAGGAAATCAGCAGCGCAATAAGGGAAATGGAACACAGGTTCGGCTATCTCAGCTGCCCCCACAGCGCCACCGGTTATCTGGCGGTCAGGGAGAGCGGGGCCGACGGCTTCTGGCTCTCTACCGCCCATTATGCCAAATTCATCAATGTAGCAAGCGGTGCAATCGGGGCAGAACTGCCGATCATCGAACCATTCCTTTCCATCAGTCGGAAGGAGGGCAGTCACACCGAACTTCCCCCTGATGCCGAAGCGGTCAAGAACCTGATAATGTCCTATTGACACGGTGACCGCCCGCCGTCACCGCTAAAGTATGCGGCTGACGTCCCTCTTCAGATGCGGATGGTCAGAATGTCGCTCAGGTCCGAAAGGTAGTTGCCGCTTTTGTGCTCGCTTTTGGGACGCCAGAGCGGCTTCGCTCCGCCTTCCGCAGCCAGCCGGATGGTCTTAAGCCCGTAATGGTGGTTCAGCCGGTCAATGCCTTCCATCAGAAGATTTCTTTCGGGGCGGTTCCGGAGTGCGTCAAAGAGGTTCCGCTGCAGATATGAGGCATCGGTAATATCTCCGAGAATCACTCCCGCCTTCTTGTAAAGGATGCCCTCCCGGTAGATGGCCCGCAGCGCCTTTGTCGCCGCCGCCGTGATTTCGATGGTGTCGGAGGTGGGCGTTTCAAGTGTTATGGTCGTGCCGTTGCAGTATTGGGGCAAGTCCTCGCGGAACCGGTTGCTCAGGATGAACACCGTGACCGCAGATGCCACCGAATGCTGGCCCCGGAGCTTGTTGGCGCAGCTCGCTGCAAAGTCAGCCACCGAGGTCTTGAGCGTATCGAAGTCACCAACCATCTCCCCGAAACTCCTGCTGGTGCAGATGGACTGCTTCTGTGCCTTCTCGGAAGTGTCGATGCAAGGAATGCCGTTCAGCTCTCTCCACGTCTGTACGGTGGGAAGGGGGAACCGGCTTCTCACCCAACTCTCCTTCTTGTCCGCAAACTCCAGCGGCGTCGTGACGCCGTACCGGTTGAGCTTCGCCAAGGTCTGCCGACCTATGCCCCAAACGTCTGCAAG
>JABUTP010000044.1:5922-7653 GCA_021443625.1 Bacteroidales bacterium
CTTTTATCGACGATAAGGATGTCGCCGTCCTTAACGTCTGCCTCAATCATGGAGTCACCGAGAACACGGATGAGATAGGAGGAATCCGGATGGGGGCAGAGCATCTGCAGGAGCTCGATGTCCTGCGCCAGCTCGTCCGTGTTCATAGGGATAGGGAAGCCTGCCACAATCTTCACGTCGAAGAAGGGCAGGGGCATCGGCTTCACCTTCCCTGCGGGGATGACCTCTCCCAGCTTTGCGAGCCGGTCAACCTCGGCTGCACCTTCCGTTGCGCCGCTGCGATGCCGCATCGTGAAGCTGATGCACTCCTTTATGAATCCGGTCTTGTTTTCCTGACGGTCGATGTAGTCGGCCACCTCTTTGTCCGCACGGAAGTTGTACGACCTGGAAGTGCCTTTGGGGCGGCCTGCGCCCTGACGCCGCCCGCCCCTTTTGCCTTTGTTGCCTTGCTCTGCCATATTGTGGGTATTATGGCAGCGAAGGTACGTATTTTATTTGAATACCGTATTGCGGATTTCAAAAAAATCAGAAAGCCACCTCAATACCCAGATTGAGAATGCCCCGCAGTCCGGCGCCCACCTCAAGGAATCCTCCTATGTTCGAATTGCCTACCCGGACACCTATGGGATCGACCTGAAATGCCGCGTTGCAACCGGACAGGCCCGAGCCGTCCTTCACCAGATACCGCTGTCCGTCGCCGTCGGTCTCGGTGTGGCATTTGTCCTGGATGGATGTGATGACACCGATGGCGGTCTTGCCGTAGAGTTCCACGTGCTCGCGCCGCATATAGTAGAACTTTGCGGTGGGCATTACCATAAAGAAGGTCCCGATGCCGTTCCCGATTTTGATATGGGTGGTCTTGTCGGTGAAATTCATCTTTGTGGGAAGCACAACGGCCTCTCCACCCACGGCGAGCCAATCCTTGACCACCCTTTCATATCCGGCGGTGTAACTGCCATAGACTCCCAGGTTGAGATTGGCTCCCGTCGGGGCGGTCGCGATGGAGCCGAAAGCGCCAGCCAGAACGACCACGAAGGTCATCGGCAGGCTCTCGCTGACCGAGAAGAAAACGTGGTTGGCGTTCGGAGAGGCCGGGGTAGCCGGCGTTGCAGGCTCGTATTCGGATGCAAAAGCCGGTACAATGCCCGAGAACAGGATTGCGGCCGAAACAAAGAATCCGCGGAAATTGAACATTGAAAGATGTCAATATGATTGCTAATACTCTATCCGGATGTTTCCCAGAAGGTCTTCCAGACAGCGAATCACGTCGGGAAGTGCGGATGCCGACTGGAAATAGGCATCGAGTTCGCAAGTCGTGTCGTCAGCTGCGAAGTAGATGTAGGGAACGACCTGAATCTTGCCGAACAGAGGGGCGCCGGTCTTTTCCACGCGCAGTCTGATTTCGGCCTGGGGCGCGTCGCTGCTGTGGGTGAGATAAACCTTTACGTCAACGTTCTTGTCGATGTACTCCTGTAGTTTGGTGACGTAATCCTTGGTCCAGTCCGTAAGGAACATATCGGGAATTGAGGCCTCGCAGTTGACCAGAACCTGCAGATTGTCCATAACGTCTATTGTGGCGGTTACGTGTTTGAAAGACGATACGATGTCGCTCGCATAGGTCACGCCGCCTGCCGTTACGGTGCAACTTACAAGATTGCGCCCGTCATAAGTCACCCTCTCGCTCACGGCGTACTCTCCGTGGAGCGAGGTGAGTTCGGTAACGCTCTTGAC
>JABUTP010000044.1:8857-12336 GCA_021443625.1 Bacteroidales bacterium
CCGTGAAAATAGATTATCTTTTGCATACTCTAACTGACTTGTTCTATATTTCTTTGTTGTTCCAGCAATGCCATTTTGAAATGGCTTTATCCAATTATCCGATGGGTGTCAGCTCGCCCGTGGTGCTGTCCATTATGTAGCCGCGCACCACGACATCTTTTGCCATCAGAGGATGGTTTTTGACGAGATCGACCGTCTCGAGAACGGCACTTTCGGTATCGTCGAAGCCGTGCAGCCACGAGTCGAGGTCGATTCCGCAGTGTCGCATCAGTTGGATATGTTCCTCGTCAACACCCCTTTCCTTCATCAGATGGAGCATCTCGGCAGCGTCCATCCCCTGAACCCCGCAGCCGGTGTGGCCGATTATCATCACCTCGTTCACTCCGAGTTCATATACGGCGACCAACAGCGAACGCATAGTAGAGTCAAAGGGGTTGGTTATGGTTCCGCCCGCATTCTTGATTATTTTCACGTCCCCGTTCTTCAGTCCGAGCGCGGCGGGAAGCAGCGCCACCAGACGAGTGTCCATACAAGTGACGATGGCAATCTTCTTGTCGGGATACTTGCTTGTCACGAACTCCTCGTAACCCTTTGATTCCACAAACCTGCGGTTGTGTTCCAGCATCTGTTCTATCATAATCACAATTTTTTACCCGTCCGCCCTTCCTCGGCGGACATTTCGCTCCGCTAATATAGAAAAAGTTCCCGTATCGTCTTATCGTGTCAATAAGCCAGATGCAGCGGTCCAGTTTCAGTGATGCCATATATTCCTGCGTGATTTACACTGCAAATATAGGAACATGTTCGGTCAATATGTGACAGATGGTGGCTGTTTGGTGAATAGGGGGAGCTAATTATATCGTTTGTTGAACGATATCAGCGTCCTCTTCAAATCCTCGGGCATGATACGAAAGCATTCTTCTGCAATTTCGACAGGAATCTCCATTCCCAAAGTGCTGGCGGCAATGCCTCCCGCCATCGCGGCTATCGTGTCCGCATCCCCGCCAAGCGATATGGCGTTTCGGATGGTCTGCTCAAAGGTGTCGCTATGCAGCCAGCAGATTATGGCTTCGGAGGTACACCGCAGAGAATCGCAGCTCCCGTGTTGCTCGTCAATGTTATAACCGGCTCGCAGATCTCCAATGGAGCGGTCGAGGTTCATTCCGAAGGTTGATTCTATGTATTTCTTGATTTCCGCCTTGGACTTTCCTTGCCTTGTCAGGAATACGCAGACGGCAACAGCCTGTGCTCCGGTGGAGGCCTCATTCGAATTGTGTGTCAGCCGCGCTTGCATATCGGCGAGGAAAAGACATTCTTCAAGCGAATTGGCGACAATTCCGACAGGAGTCACACGCATTGCTGCACCGTTGGATGTGGCATGGCGCCTGATATGTTCCCTGGAATCCAGCCAGGTCTTGAAGGCGCGTCCGAAACCGCACGTGTAGTGGGCATAGCCCCAGATGGTGAACTGACGATCTAAATCCTCAATGCTTCGGTCGCCCATCAGCCACTGCGCCACTGCAGCCGACAGGACAGAATCATCACTGCAGTGCCACTTTTCCTTCCTGAATTTGAATTCCGGGTTCTGTGTTCTTGATTTGTGTTCGTGCGGCACACCAACCATGTCGCCCACTATAGCGCCGAACAGCCCCGTAAGAGGTGCCGGCACATCAAGATTGACCGGCGGAATTTCCACCTTGGGGGCATCGGTAAGTAATGGAATAAGTTCCGATGGGGCCGGATGCATAATTTGATCAATGAAGGCAGCCTCTGATGCTTTGCGGTCTGTATCATTGCTGCAGACGGACAACACTTCCGAACGTACCCGGCCAATCTTGCCCATCGCCACGGACATAACCTGAGGCATAGGCTTCTTGTACCAGGTGTGACGGCTTTGTTTAATTGAACTTGCGCATACCCACGCATCCACACGTATTGGAGCTGTCTTCATCCATTTTCTTGCTGAATCCGTATGATAATTCGTGACTATCGCCACCTTTATATCGTGCCGGCTTACATAATCGCTCAGTTGTGCCAACTGCTCCTGGTCGGCCCTGTCAAGATAACTGGTGCTGAATATCAGGCCCGAATACTTTCTCTGCTCGTTCATAAAAGTGTTTGGTTTGAAACCTTCAAGTTCAATACGGCTAAGGTAGTAAAAATTGAAATACTATGATAGTGCTTTACCATACCCCGCATAGTAATTTTATCCTTAAAACACTAAAGAAGCTGTTTAAAATTAATTGCAAAAATTCTTTAAATAAAAATTTGAATCAAATTTAAACAGCTTCTAAGTTGTCGCCGATTTCCTTAAGGACAACGTAGTCCGCAGGCAGCCATTTCACGGAGAAAAGCGTCTCTTTTGTCAGCCATGCCGCCGCTTCGTGCTCGTTCAGGTGAAGGGCTTCCGATGTAAGTTCGCACCAGTAACAGCGCATCGTCAGATGGAAACCAGGGTAGTCCCATTCCACCGTCTGTAGAAGATTTCCAACGGTTATGTCCGCATCGAGTTCCTCCCTTATTTCGCGTTTCAGCGCCTGCTCTGCAGACTCCCCGGGCTCAATCTTACCTCCCGGGAATTCCCACCAATCCTTGAATTCTCCGTATCCGCGCTGTGTGGCGAATATTTCGTTCCCGCGTCTGATTACCGCGGCCACAACTTCTGTCTGTTTCATGTCGTTTGCGAAGATATGCAAAAAAATAATATTTTTGCATGCCTTTGCGCATTATGCAATTTAACCCGATAACAGGATTCAAGGATTGAAGAATATGAACATTAAACGTTACGTTTGCTGCGCTTTAGCATTTGCAGCGCTCTTTTGTCTGACAATTGCCGCGGGTTGTGCGGAGAGGGAGGCGGGGTTTGTGCCCGATGCCCCCGATTACCGAAACGACCTGATGTGGCACATAGTGGAAGGGGATACCGATGGCAGTGGGGCGGATGTGTTTTACCTTGTCTCGACCTGGGAACACGATTGGAAAACCGACGACAGCACGGTATGCCACTATGCTGATGTCTGGAACGAGAAGCACCGCAGGCATATGAACATTGAAATCACCAAAGCCGCCAGATATATGGCGGACGGGAACAATTTCTATGCACCGTTCTACCGTCATACAACCATAGAGGCCTTTCTTGAGGGAGAAGACGTCGTTGAAAGAAGGAAAGAAATCCCGCTTGCCGATGTGCTTGCCGCATTCGATGAGTTCAATGCGCGCCGCGACAAGAGCCGCCCGTTCATCCTTGCAGGATTCAGCCAGGGTGGGCTGCTCACTGTGGAACTTCAAAAGAGACTTGATGAAAATATGGCGCGTCAAATGGTTGCGGCATACGTCCTCGGCTACAAGGTGACATCGGAAGATACTCTTGAGTGCCCGAGGCTCAAGGCTGCACAGCGCTCGGATGATACCGGAGTCACAATCTGCTACAACACTGTCAAGGCGGTTGAATATGCTCTGCCCATGGTGTCGGAAGGGAA
>JABUTP010000044.1:14336-21805 GCA_021443625.1 Bacteroidales bacterium
AGCATCTCCCTCTGGCTTGCAGTCAGTTTCTCCACATCACTCATAAACATTGGGGCGTTGGTGTCAATGACACGTCTAAAGGCGCAGGTCATAATCTCTTCAGTAACCATACTTTCCGTATCAGACCACACAAAATAACTCAACTGCTGAAGATACCAGGAGTGGCATTCCGCAAGTTGGCATATCTTCTCAGAAAATTCCTCGCTGATCGATTTGCCGGTCTTACTAAAGCCGTTCACTATGAACGGTACCCAATCCTTCCGTGCAATCTTGCCCAAAAACATCGTTTCAGAAAACCGATAGAAAGGTTTTTGGGAATCGTTGAAAATTTCCAACATCATGTGCTTCTTGCTTCCATAAAAACAGTAGGACACATTGCTGTGGTGCTGCCATTCTGAACGCATTTTTCCTTCAAGTTCTGCATATCCATCCATTTCTGCCAACTGCTGAAACTCATCTATGCATACGATGATTCGTATCCCCTTGTCCCTTGCAATCTTTTCCGGAAGATTCAGAATCTGAGACTGATTCCCCTTCAGCGGCTCATAACGGAAGTTAATAGTCAGAATATCATTAAGACCATCTGATACTGTAAGGCCGGGAATGATGCCGCCAAGGTACTTCTTGACATCACTCCATGCCTTTTCAATCTTGTTGCTCGCGCATGAAATTACGGCAGAGGCAAACTTTGAATAGAAATCTTCAATGTTATCGATGCTGAATGCGTCAAGATAACAGACCCTGACATCCTTCTTTTCCATCATAAGTTCATCCATGGCCATCTTCACGAGTGAAGACTTTCCCCACCTTCTTGGAGAAATCAAGGATACATTGATGCCGGAATACAACATCTGCTTGAGCGATGCCCGTTCTGCCACCCTATCAATGAAATTGTCTCTGGTAGCGAGTCTGCCGTATTGGAAAGGTGATTCTGTCATATTACGCATTCTTTATGATTCTTCGCAAATATATAAATAATACTTCAAAGTATTATACATCTATGTATAAAATTCGTAAGTATAGAGGAGGGCGTGTGTTTGCTCTGCAAACACGGCAAGCCCGGGAGCGCGAATCATAAATCTCGCAGTGCGGAGCGGACAGGGGAGCAGGCTTTGCCTGCGTGGGGGCAGAGCCCCCTAAAATTAAAAAGGGACACGATTTCGCGCCCCTTTCAATTCGTATGGTATAATACTTTATTCACCGATAATCTGCACTTCGCAGACTCTCTTGCGTTCGCGAACCTGGTCCCAGTCTATGAAATAGATGTAACCGAAGTCGCCGAGGGAGAGCTGTCCGTCAACCAATGTGATGGTTTCGGAGCGGCCAAAGAACACTGAACGCAGATGGGCGTCGGTGTTGAGACTGCCTGCGGGAACCTCATCGGGGCAGGAGAGGGCGAACTCTATGTGTTTGGGACCCGGATGGAGGTATTGTCCTTCGGTGCGGCAGGTGGGGATGAGTCTCTCCATAATGTTGTTGAGGTCCTGCTGCAGATATTCTCTTCCGAAATAGTTCTTGTCGTGGGAGCACTCCTGAGTCATCACCGAGCAGGTGGTGTGGTGTGAATAAACAACGCAAATACCGTTTTTGATGCCGGATTCTTCAACTATCTTCTTGACAGCGTCAGTAACGTTGTGAAAATCCGGTCTGTGATCTTTCGACTGAAGGTCGATGGTTCCTCTGTAAAGTTTCATTTTCTTGTGTTTATTTAAAAGTTTGAAATTGAATTATCTAATGTGTCTCGTTCCAGGCTCGTCTGACGGCCGATATCATCTCTTCCATCGCCGCTTCGGGGTCTGCTGCCCGCATCACGCCGCTGGTGGTGCCTGTGGCGTCGGCTCCGGCGCGGATAACCTTATAGACGTCGTCACCGCACTTGATGCCGGCGGCCTGCAGAACCTGGATGTCGGGATTGACACTCTTGATGGCAGACGTGGTGGCACGTACATACTCCTCGTCGCTGGTCGTGCCGGTTCCGATGAGTTCAGACGGTTCGGCCACGATGATGTTGGGGCCCAACTTTGCCACTGCCTCAGCCTCCCTCAGGGAGTCGGCGCATACTATCGAAACCAGTCCCACCTCGTCGGCCCGTTTTATGGCCTTGGCCATATCCGCCAGGGAGATGGGTTTCTCGGCGTGGTTGAGCATCACTGCCCGCGCTCCGGCGGCCTTTACCGCCTCCGCCAGAATGGAACCCTGTCCTCTTCCCACTTCAATGGGGTCGATGTGTTGCGCCACAAGGATAATGTTTTCCGTGGCCTGCGCCAGCATATACAAATCCGATGGCTGGGGGGTGATGAGAATCCTCACGTCATATTTTGCGGCAGCCCTGTCGGCGGCTTTTGCCAGCTTGAGCAGCCGTTCGCCGTACATATAGGCCTTGGGACCTATCTCAAAAAAGGGCGGTTCAATCTTAAAACCTGTGTACATAACTATTTGTTCAGTTTAGCCCCGACTGCTCCACCGGGGTGAATCAGTCCGAATTGTTCCAAAGTATAGTCGGTCATAACCATAAGGGCATTGAGCAGGGCGTCGAAGATGGCGATGGTTGCGATGTAACTCGAGGTTGCCATCGTGTTCAGGAAATCGCTCTCGCGCTCAATCTTCATAGGTATCACAATCTGCGATTTCTCGGCAAGAATGGAATTTGTGTTTTCTGTAACTCCAATCAGGGTAACCCCTTTGCGGTTGCATACGTCAATTATGGGCAGGAGTTCCGCAGTCTTTCCTCCGCGGGATACCATAACCACTGCGTCCCCCTTTTTCATACACCCCATACCGCCGTGGACGGCTTCGGCGGGGGAAAGGAATTGGGCGCTGCGCTCGATGCAGCACAGCGAGTGGGCGAATTTTTTGGCGGCAATGCCCGATGACCCGCTGGCGCAGGTGATGATTTTGGGACAGGTTGCCAGGACCTTTGCGGCTTCGAAGAAACTCTCTTCATCCAGATAATCGAGAATGTCCGCTATGGCTTTGCTCTCAATCAGGAGCGATTCCCTGGCCCGGGCGATGATTTCAGTCTTTGTCAGTTCACTCATTTTTATCGTATTATATCTTTTATTGTAACCAATTGGTCAATGGCTTCATCTGTCGAAGCAAACATTCCGGTACCTATGGCGCACACCATTGCGGCTCCTTTGGTGGCGAGTTCACCCGACTCCTGCAGCAGGAACGGCAGGCGGAGAGTATCGGCTTTGATCTGCAGCCAGACACGGCTTCTGGCTCCTCCTCCGGAAGGGATTATCTCACGGCACTCCCCGTCGGGGTCCAAAGATTTGACCAGTTCGGCAAGACTGACGGCGGTCGATTCCATAATGGCGCGTGCAAAATGGGCGTGACTGTGAGACTCTTTGATGCCCGTGAAACCTTCCAGCGCGGGGTATTTGTTGCAGCAGGGGAGTGCGGCCAGCCCTTCGCACCCCATCGGTACGGTGGCGGCCATATCGGACATCTGCTCGATGGGCCTTTCCGGGATATGATGCTCACGGTACCATTCGAGTGCAGTCGCGCCGTTGTTGTTGAATGATATCTGGAAATATTCCCCTTCGGCAAAACCCGGAGCGATGTCAACTCCGATGCGGGGACAGTAGGTCTTGCTGTAATTGACGCACGCAAGGACGGTGCCGGTGGATTCGCTGATGCGGTTCCCGGTGGGAACGCCGGCTCCGAGCGCCACCATATAGTGGTCGAGATTTCCGATGAACACCTTTGTCCCTTGGGCAAGGCCTGACAAGGATGCCCCTTCGGCCGTGACAGTGCCGGCTTCGCTGCCGCAACGCAGGGGGGTGGACAACATCCCCTTGTCAATGCCGAATATATCGAGGGAGTCCTGCCACCAGGCGGCCTTACGGCAATCGAGCAGACCGGTGAGGGAGGCGGTTCCCACATCCCCGAGCCGGTTGCCGGTCAGGGAATGGACGAGGTAATCGGAGATGGTCATTATTGCGCGGGCCTTCTCCAACACCTTGGGCTCGTTCTTTCGGAACCAGTGAATCTTGGCGGGCATCGCCTCGCAACAGAGCGCGACTCCCAATCCCGTGCGGCTGAGGTAATCGGGATGTTCAAGCAGTGCGTCCAGCGGAGGACAGTCCCCTTCGGGCCGGGTGTCGGGCCACATTACAAATGGTGTCAAGGGCTGTAACTCATCGCCGAGCAGCAGGAAACTGTTGGCCTGCGACGAATATGAAACCCCGCGTATGTCCTGTGGAGAAGCCCCGGATTCGGCCAGGGCCTCGGCGATGGCATCCTTGAGATTCTTCCAGAAGGTGTTGACCTGCAGGATGCAGCGGTTGCCTTCCGTTTCCTTCCCGACAAGTGTGCGGCCAAGTCCCAGAAGATGCCCACGGCTGTCGTAGATGCCGACCTTGAAGTTGGTTGTGCCCAGGTCTATGCCTAAATAAAGATCCATCTGTTTGCTATATTCTGTTAAGTATTTTGTCTGTGGCCTCCAGCATAAGGTATCCCGCAGAGATGTCGAAGAAAGAATTTCCGGCTTCGTAGAACCCCTTTTCGTGGGCTTCTTTGGTGACGACATATCCTTGCAGTTCCCCGTTTGCGTAGGTGATCAGAGATACGTTCCGATGGTTGCCCTTGAGCGTTAGACCAAACTCGGCAAAGACTTCGCCCGGCCATCCCACAAAACTCCAGTCGCCGACCTTGATGACATTTATCTCGGCGGGCAGACAGGTCTGATAGACGGCGCCGAGTTCGTCCTTCTCTGCAAGGGTGGCGAGTAGCAGTGCTTCCTCCGAGCCGAACCAATCGACTTCGGCTGTCCGAATCTGCTGGGGAGATGCTGAACCATCTGTTTTTATCTTCTCAAAATAGGATTTGGCTTCGTGTCTGTGCCGGGCAGCATCCTCAACGGAAGGGAAAATGCGCTTGGGCAACTCCAAAAGGGTATGTTCCGTCTTGACGGGAACTTCGTCCGAGAAATTTATTTCTTTCAGATGGGAGATGACCGAATCGGCCACAATCTCTCCCAACCTCTGGGCTTCGGCAAATGTGTTCGCGCGGGTTACGTGACGGGGACTCTGGTCACCGGCAGTTCCTGTGAAATAGACCACGGGGCATCCGCTGCCCAACAATTCGCTCTGGAGCCTGGCTCTTGTGAAGTGCGGGAAATCCCCCGAACAAAGTTTGGAATCTTCGTGAAGCACGGTGGGGTGCATGCTGCAGACCAACATACAACCCAGATATTGCTTCGTCGCCCTGTTGCGGACAACCATCACCGGAACATCCATGTCGCGGGGGCCCGCCGGGTCGTGGCGGTTGGTGCCGACCCCGGTGGCATCAGCCACGGCAAACGCCGCTTCTGCCGGTACGGCAGAAGCGATTGCGTTACACCCAGCCTCTATGGCGCTGTTCTCCACATACTGCAGATATTCGGGGTCAACGGGTTTGACAACCGAGTCGTTGCGGCTCATCACGATTTCTACCGTAACGGGGCCGGAGTGGGTGTGCGTGGTGGCTACGAATATATTTGAGGAAGGTATCTCCGCCCTGGCGGCAATCCCTTCCCTGATGCGGGCAACGGAAGCTTTTGTTAGATAGATGATTTCGTTGGAAATGAAGAGAGCCTGCTGCCTGCCGTCACTCACATAGAGTGCCGAACTGGTCAGGGGGTCGTGGGCTCCCGTACTCATCCGTTCTACGTATGGATATCCATAGAGGAACTGGGAGTTCCGGGGTGTTATGTCCCGCTCGGCGCAGCCGGCTGTCAACTTACAGTCTGACATTTCTGCAAAAAACTGTTAATACTCTTTAACCCAGTCGGGTTCGATGTTCTGGGCAAGGGTCTCCGACATATAGACGTCGGTGCGGAGAGTCTGCATTATGGACTCTGGAACGCGGGGGGTAACGGGGCCGTGGAGCACCATACGCGAGGTGAATCTCTGCCATGCGGTGGTTGTGCCGTGAACGGTGATGGCGTGGGAGTCAATGCGATGTTTGGCCCTGATGACGTCGAGGGGACCGATTGTGGCGGCCTTGGGAGGAACGGCACCGAGGTTTCCGCTCTTGCCGAATGAGCCGTGCAGAGAGTTCTGTGCGAGGGTGAAGGGACTGAGGGTGCAGATACGGGCTCCCATCTGTTTCCACTCTTCCAGTGTTCCCTGGAATTCGGGGGCATCCGGCTCGATGAATGCAAGGTGGCCAGTCCAGCCGGGGCCGGCATATACGATATCGGCTCCGCCGGCATCTTCAATCATCTGGCTGTAATCGTTGACGTTCTTGTTGTTGAGCCCGTGGAACTGTTTGATGTCGGGTCTGAGTTTTTCGTCAATCTCGTAATACAGGTTGTTCATCATTGCGTAGGTGAAGCCGCAGCGCCAGGTTTCGGGAGCGATGTTTCCGTCCTGGTCGGCATATTCGTCCATTGCAAAGGTAACGAGGTTGTGGCAGTCAATCTGAAGCTCATTGATTATGCGCGCAACGTATTTGTAGAGAGATACGGGGTTGGGCAGAATCATGACGGTCTTCTTGCCGGTCTCGGCCGATTCCTTGATGCGGCGCACCATGTCGGCAATCCAGATGTGGGGCATATCTGCATCGGGAACAACCTTGATTTTGAAATCGGGGTTGTCGTGTTTCTCCATATCCTCGCGCTTGATGGCGGCAACTCTGTCAATAACTTCCCTGTCCCTGAAAGGAACCCAAAGGGAAGGCTCAAATTTGAATTCTTGTGTCATTGTGTCTATGTTTTTGAATTATTTTTTAACAGTTTCTTATATGGTTTCCTGGTTGTTCCTGTAATAGCATTCCCCTCCAATCCAGGTCTGCTGCACTTCCAGATTGTCATCCAGAACCGCAAAGTCGGCATCGTATCCGGCAGCGAGCAACCCTTTCACATCCCCTTTGCGCAGGACGCAGGCAGGGTTGTGGCTCAGCAGCTTGGATGCTGCAACAATGTCGAGGCCGAGGAACTTTATGGCGTTCCTGAGACCCTGGTCAAGAGTGAGGCCGCTGCCGTCGAGAGTGCCGTCCTTCACGGAACGGGCGGGCGCCCCCTTGTAGGCGAAGTTAATTTCGCCCATATTGCCGAACTTGAACGTCCCCGGTTCCAGCCCCGCCCCGATGTTTGCATCGGTGATGACGCATACCTTGCCGGGCTTGCAGGCCAGAGCCATCTTCACTGCAATGGGATCGACGTGGACCCCGTCAAGAATGAAATCGACGCTTACATTTTTGTCTGCCAGGACCGCTTCCACAATGCCGCAGGGCCTTACTCCCGGTTCGGTCACGGGAGGACAGGGGAATACGTCGTAGAAATGGGTTGCGTGGCACGCTCCCAGCGCTATCGCTTTCTGCGTCTGCTCAACGTTGGCTGCAGTATGTGTCATAAACACCGGAGTGTTGTCGGCAGCCATCAGCGGAATGACATCCGTTATGTTTTCCACATCAGGGGCAATGCTGAAAATGGCCTTGTATGGCTTGGCTGCATTCTTGAGCGACTCCACCCTTTCGGCTCC
>JABUTP010000044.1:21831-24034 GCA_021443625.1 Bacteroidales bacterium
GCGCCTGTCAGTTTGAGAAAAGGTCCCTCGAGGTGGAATCCCAGAATCTGGGTTCCCTCGACAGGGGTGGCCGCCAGAGTTGCGAGATAGGCTGCGTCCTCCCCTTGCGGAAGGGGTGAAACGGTGGGCAGGAAAGATGTTACACCATAGCGTGGCAGTGTTCTGCAGATGCTTTGAAGCGCTTCGGGACCATCATCCACAAGGAACTCGTGGATGCCGTGGATGTGCATGTCGATGAACCCCGGCACCAGATACCTGCCGCTGAGATCCACTGTTTCGCATTGGGGCCTGTTTTGGGTTATCTCTGAAATTCTGCCGTCTTCAATAACCAGATACCCGTCTATTACAGATGATTCGGCAACGATTTTACCTTTGACAGCTATCATTCCCCGGGTATCTTAAAGGCTGAGTTTGTTGAAATCTTCAATAATCTTGTTGCAACAGTCGCTCACGGCGCACACGTCAGCCCCGAGGCTTACGAAACTGTAGCCCATGTCCACCAGTTCGGGGAGGTCGGCCACGCTGCCTGTGGTGGCGGCAAACTTGCCGTGCTGGCGGGCCACTTTGGCTATGCGTTTGCGGGTTTCGATGAGCAGCGGGTTGTCGAAGTCACCCGGGGTTCCAATGCCCTGGCTGAAATCGGCGGGGCCGAAGAACAGCATGTCGTAACCATCGAGAGCGGCTATCGCCTCGAGGTCTGCCAGCGGTTCGGGGTCCTCAATCTGAAGAATCACAAAGCGCTGTCGGTTGGCTTGCCTGAGATATTCGTCAAAGTCGAGATTGCAGTATCCGCCATCGGCGTTACCGCCATCTATCGGACGGCGTCCCACCGGATGGAAGCGGGTGTAGTGGACTACCCGTTTGGCGTCCTCAAGACTCATCACGTGGGGGACAAGAATGCCGGTTGCATCGAGTTCCAGAGGTTTTATGAGATCACTGTAGGGGCCGCGGGAAACGCGGACCATCATATCCGTCCCATAGGCTTTTGCGGCAAGGGTCTGGGCCTTGATGTCAGACCAATCCTGAACTACGTGTTCGCGGTCGGTCCAAAGGCAGTCAAAACCGCACATGGCAGCGATTTCCGCAACTTCCATTCCCGACATATTCAATTTGAAGCAGGTGGCCACTTTGCCTGACCTGACTTTTTCCAGTACACGGCTGGGACGCATTTGTGTCAACATATCTTGTTATTGTTTTGAAGTCATTGCTGAATGGCGGCGGCATCTTTCTTCTTGACGTCACGCTTGATAAGCACCAGGAAAACGGCGCTCACGGTCAATGTCGCAGCCATAGCCATAAATATGAGACGGATATCGTAACCGCCGTCGCGCAGATGTCCTGCAATGAAGGCAGCGAGGCCTCCAAGCACGGTGGTGAACATATTCATCATACCGTAGCCGGTGGCGCGGTAGCGGCTGTCCACCGTGGCGCAGATAATCGGCATCAGGTTGGTGTCAACGAACATCCGGAACATTCCGTACATAAGGAAAAATCCCACGGCGGCCCAAAGCACCGGAATGAAACTGCCCAGGAAAGCGCAGGGGGCGGCGATGACGATTCCGATGATGGGGATGGAGATGCGGGAATATTTGTTCCTGCGGCTCCACCAGTCGGCGATGAACCCTCCGAGCAATAATCCCGCAACCTGGGCGGGAGAGAGGCAGGCGGTGGCTAAAAATCCCGAGCGGGTCTGGGTAAGGTTGAATTTTTCCTGATAGAACGTGGGAAGCCAGGCCGCCTCAAGCTGGGCGAAGATACCCACTATACCCCAGAAAATGGCAAGATAAATAAACGATTTGTTGGTAAAGAGGTGCTTCAAGGCATCCATAAACGCAACTTTCTCCCCGCTCTTCTCCTGCTGCTCAGTCTTGTCGGGGAGATTTTCTGTTTTGGGGGCCTCCTTGAGAACCAGCATCACCACCAGGGTGAATGCGACTCCGATGACTCCGAAAATGCTGAATGCGAAACTCCAGTCGTGGTGCTCGGTCATAAGCGCCCCCAGAAAACCGAGGCTTCCGCCCACTATCATACCCGCCTGATGGATTCCGGTGGCGCGGGACTGGGTGCTGCCTTTGTGGTAATCCATAATGAGCGCCAGCGCCGCGGGAAGGTAGCAGGCCTCGCTGAGTCCCATAATGGCCCTGGTTATCAGGAGTTGGCTGAAAGTGGTGACCTTTCCGGTAAGCCAGGTGGTGATGGACCA
>JABUTP010000044.1:24628-37382 GCA_021443625.1 Bacteroidales bacterium
TCTGGGAGGCGAGTTGAATGCCTACACGGCCAAGGAGGAGACGGTGATTTATGCCACCGTGCTGAGGGAAGATCTGCCGAAGGCTCTGGACCTTATAATGGAAATAGCCTTTACATCCACCTTTGACGCTGTCCAGCTGGCCAAGGAGAAAAGTGTGGTGGCAGACGAGATAAATATGTGCAAGGATACCCCGTCGGACCAGATTTTCGATGATTTCGAGGAGTATCTGTTCTCAGGTCACCCACTCTCCAGAAACATCCTCGGCACCACTGCCTCCCTCAAAAAGATTACTCCCGAACATATTAAGGATTATGTCAGACGCTATTTCCGGCCCGAAAACATGAACGTTTCGGTAGTCGGAGATTTCGATGCCCGTGCGGTGGAGCGGATGATGGAGCGGGTGATAAACCGTTATTCTCCATATTTCCCCAAATGTGAGGCTGGCCGTTTTGACATCTGTTCCCCTTCAATCAGCGTTTTTCGCAAAGATGTCTGCAAGAAAAACCATCAGGCAAACTGCATCATAGGGTGCAGCGGATACCCGGTGGGGGACAGCCGGCGTATAGCATTGGCCCTTCTGGTGAACGTGCTGGGTGGTCCCGCCAGCAATTCCCGCCTCAACAGCCTGCTCAGGGAGAGGAAAGCACTGGTATATAACATAGAGTGCAGTTACGTGCAGTATTCCACCTCCGGCGTGGTTACCATATATTTCGGAAGCGACAAGGCCAATGTCGATAAATGCATCGCTTTGGTGATGAAGGAACTTCGCAGGATACGGGACATCAAGATGAGTCCCCGGGCTCTTGCGGCCGCAAAGAAACAGCTTCTGGCAAGCCTTGCGGTGGCCTCCGACAACGGCGAGGCGCAGGCCCTGGCAATGGCCAAGAACCTCCTTGCCTTCGGAAAGTGCCAGAGCGAAGAGACCATCCGGACGAAAGTGGGGGAGATAACCGCGGAACAACTGCAGGAAACTGCCTGCGACATATTTGCGCCGGAAAAATTGAGTATCCTCATTTATCGATAGAAGATGACAGAAGAGCAGTATTCCCTGGAACATTCTTCCCTTCCCGTCCGGCGCGAGGCGTTGGCGTGGATAGAGCGCCAGACACATCTCAGAACCCGCCATTCGAGGATGCTGTCTGGGCTTGAGGTGGGGGGATTGCTGAGTCTGATATCCCGTATGGTGGCTCCGCACCGTATTCTGGAACTGGGGGTGTTCACCGGCTACTCCACCGTTTGCCTTTCGGAAGGGTTGGCGGAAGGCGGAAGCATAGATTCTGTGGAAATCAACGATGAATTGTGCGATATAATAGACGAAGGGTACCGGATGGCCGGCATATCAGACAAAGTGCGGCTGCACTATGGGGACGCCGCACAACTCCTTCTGGAGATTGAAGGCCCGTTTGATCTGGTCTATATCGATGCGGACAAGCGCGACTATGCCCTTTATTGGGACCTGATAGTGGATAAAGTGCGCCCGGGAGGGGTTATCGTGGCTGACAATGTTCTGTGGTCGGGCAAGGTGTGCGACGACCGCCAGCCGCAGGACGTACAGTCCAGGGGAATTATGGCCTACAACGAAAAAGTTGCCCAGGACCCCAGGGTAAGGAATCTCGTCCTCCCGCTCAGAGACGGCCTCAACATAGCTGTCAGGCTCTGATGACGTAAAATCAAAAGCTGCCCCGAAATGACTTCAAGGCAGCTTCTTCTGAACAACTTCCGAATAATGTCATTCCGATTCGCGGCTGATTTCGCAACCGCGGCACGAACTGCATCCAAGGTCGCTGCAGGTGGGGTTTTTGACATTGTTCCGCTTGCCCCACATTTTCAACTCCTCCTCTTTGGCGCAGATGATGCCCCGCTTGCGGAGTTCCCTGTTGTGGGAAATCTCCCCGTCGGGGAACTGCCCGTCCTTGCGGAAGATGATGTTGAAACACATCCCGAAGATGCAGAGCCCCACAATGGCTATGGTAAGCAGAAACAGTTTCACCGCAGCGTCTTAGAATGTCCAACTGCCGCTGATGGGCTTGTTGTTGTAAACTTTCGAAATGATGTCGGCAAAAATGTTGGCCACGCTGAGCACGGTGAACTTGGAGGTGTCGGTCCCTTCGGCAGCCCTCAGGGGGATGGTGTCGGTCACGATGAACTCGCTCAGGGCAGACTTGTTGATGCGCTCGTAGGCATTGCCCGAAAGGACGGGGTGGGTGCAGATGGCGCGCACGCTGAGGGCACCCTTCTCCATAAGCATATCGGCGCATTTGGTGATGGTGCCGGCGGTGTCAACCATATCATCCACGATTACAACATTGCGTCCGGCCACGTCACCGATGGCTGTCATCGAACCTACGACGTTCGGCCTTTCCCTCGACTTGTGGCAAATTATCATAGGCGCCCCGAGGATTCTCGAGTAGGCGTTGGCCCTCTTGGCTCCACCCATATCGGGGGAGGCGATGGAGAGGTTCTCTATCTTCAGATCCCTGAGATAAGGGAGGAAGATGGAACTTGCGTATATGTGATCTACCGGAATGTCAAAGAAGCCCTGAATCTGGTCGGCGTGGAGGTCGCAGGTCATAACTCTGTCGGCACCGGCGGCGGTGAGCAGATTGGCCACAAGTTTGGCCCCGATGGAAACCCTGGGACGATCTTTGCGGTCCTGACGGGCCCAGCCGAAATAGGGGATGACGGCGATAACCTTGTAGGCGGACGCACGATGGGCGGCATCAATCATCAGGAGCAGCTCAAAGATGTTGTCGGTGGGAGGGAATGTCGATTGTACAATGCATACGGTGGCTCCGCGCACACTCTCGTCGAATGCCGGCTGGAACTCGCCGTCGCTGAATGTTGTTACAATTGAGTTGCCAAGGTCGGTGCACAGACTCTTCGCAATTTTTTCTGCCAGGTATTTGCTACTGCGGCAGCTGAAAATCTTCAATTGGTGATCGTATTCCATAAGGGTCTAATGGGTTGTTATATTGTTTAGTATTGTTCCTATGTAGTCTATGACTTCTTCCCGACCGTTGCCGTCCTGCGAGGAGGTCACCAGAATATCCGGAAGAGGCTCCCAATATTGGGCGAGGGTGGCGGCATTCTCCTCCAGACGGGCTTTGAGGGCGTTTGTGCCGCTCTTGTCACTCTTGGTGTAGATGATGCTGAACGGAATCCCCTTTTCACCGAGGGAGGTCAGAAATTCCAGATCTATCTTCTGGATGGGATGGCGCGAGTCCAGGAGGACAAACAGCAGCACCATATCTTCGGCGTTATCGACGTAGTCGGAAATGATGGAAGCGAGCTTTTCCCTCCGTTTGTGGGACATCTGGGCGTAACCGTAACCGGGGAGATCCACGATGTACCAGCTGTCATTTATCATAAATCGGTTGATGCATTGGGTTTTGCCGGGGGTGGAAGATGTGTGGGCAAGCCCTTTCTGGGCGCAAAGGCAGTTGATGAGCGACGATTTGCCGACGTTGGACCGACCTATGAAAGCAAATTCGGGGAGCCTTGTGTGGGGGCCTCCTGTCGCTTTTTCGCTGCTTGAGACAAAAACTGCCTTTGTTATTTTCATAGCACAAAGTTATGACAAATTTGTAAATAATGACTATTTTTACCCTTATATGAATGAGAATTGTTTGAGACTTTCTGAATTGCTGGCTTCGGTCCAGGATGCGCTTGCCGAGAGCATCCCTCGGGAACTGTGGGTGAGGGGGGAAATCAGGGAATTTTCGGTAAACCGTGCCGGACATTGCTATCTGACGTTGGCTGAGATTGATACGGCCACGGGAAAACCGGTGGCAGAGGCGCGTGCAATCATCTGGAGAAACACCTATAACTGCCTTGCTCCCTTTTTCGAGAGCAATGCCGGCAGGCCGCTGCAGGACGGACTGTCCGTTCTGGTGAACGTCTCGGTCAATTTTTCGGAGTTGTACGGCTTCTCTCTCTTTGTCAACGACATCGACCCGTCGTTTACCATCGGAGAGTTGGCGCTTCAGCGGCAGCAGACCATTGCCAAACTCGAGCAGGATGGGATGATGGATATGAATGCGCAAGTCCCTATGTCTGCCCTGCCCAGAAGGCTGGCGGTCATTTCTGCCGCTACGGCGGCCGGATACGGCGATTTTCTGAAACAACTCAGCGGCAATCAGTTCGGTTTCTCTTTCCATACGGAACTTTTTCACGCCCCGATGCAGGGCGCGGATGCTCCCCAAGGGATAATTGCCGCATTTGACGCTGTTGCTGAGCGGGAAAATGATTTCGATGCGGTTCTGCTGCTTCGCGGAGGCGGCTCCGAAAGCGACCTGGCCTGTTTTGACAATTACGATCTGGCCTTGAACATAGCACAGTTCCCCCTTCCGGTGCTTACGGCCATAGGACACGAGAGGGATCTGCACATTGCGGATATGGTGGCTTACAAATATCTCAAAACCCCTACGGCCCTGGCAGACTATTTTGTGGATATATTTGCCGAGGAAGCGGCCCGGGTGCAGTCTCTGGCAAGCCGTATGAAGAGTGCCGTTCAAGGCAAAATCGCCTTCCAGCAGGGGCGTGTGACCAATCTCCGGCAGAGGATGCGGTCGGCGGNCCAGCAGGGGCGTGTGACCAATCTCAGGCAGCGGATGCGGTCGGCGGTGAAACTGAAGATTATGGAGCAGACCTCCCGCGTGACGCAGCTGCAACTGAGGATTGCCGTTCTCAATCCCCAGTCGGTTCTCGAAAAGGGGTATGCCCTGGTGACTCGGGGAGGCACACGGCTGGATTCTGCCCACAAGGTCTCCAAAGGGGACCGGCTCACACTCATTATGAGAGATGGGAAGGTGGAGAGTGAAGTTGTCAACATATTGAAATGAAACTGATATGGAAGATAATACCCAAGATTACAAGGAAATGATAGGGCGGCTCGAGCAGCTGGTGGCTGCAATAGAAAGCCCCGAACACCCTTTGGAAAATATCCAGGCAGAGTTGAAGGAGGCCTCCGACCTGGCCGCCAGGTGTCTGGAATACCTTAAGGGAACCGAAGAGAATCTCAACAAAATCATTGGTTAAGCGTATGGCATCCCGACCCAGAATGATTTATCGTACGGACCCCTATCTGGAGCCCTACCGTCAGACCATAGATATGCGTCACAAGCGTATCCTTGACACAGTGCGGTGGATATCCGATGGCCACGGCTCTCTTAAGAGGGCTGTCAATAACCATCTTTATTACGGGGTTCATCGCGAGGACGGGGAGTGGGTGATGAGGGAATGGGCCCCCGGGGCAACGCGGATATATGCCATAGGTGATTTCAACGGATGGAAGCGGGACGAAAACTATGCACTGAAGCCCACCGGCGGCGGCAACTGGGAGCTGCGGCTGCCTTCGGATGCATTGCGCCACGGCGACCTTTTCAAATGGTTCGTCGAATGGCCCGGAGGGGGTGGGGAACGAATCCCCGCTTACGCAACCCGATGCGTGCAGGATGCCTCCACCAAACTGTTTTCCGCCCAAATCTGGGCTCCTGCCGAGCAATACGGGTGGCGATGCCGCAAGGCCGTCAGGGTTTCCTCGCCTCTGATTTACGAGGCGCATATCGGGATGAGCAGCGAGGCGGAAGAGGTGGCCTCGTTCAACTATTTTACGGAAAACGTGCTGCCCCGCGTTGCGCAGCTGGGTTATAACACCATCCAGCTGATGGCGCTTCAGGAACATCCCTATTACGGCTCTTTCGGCTATCAGGTTTCGAATTTCTATGCCCTCAGCAGCCGTTACGGCACTCCCGAAGAGTTCAAGCGGCTGGTGGATGAGGCCCATAGACTGGGATTGGCGGTGATTATGGACCTTGTTCATTCCCACGCTGTGAAAAACGAATTGGAGGGGCTCAGCCGCTTCGACGGCACCTATACCACCTATTTCCACGGCGGCGACAGGGGAAACCACCCCGCCTGGGACTCTCGGTGTTTCGACTACGGCAAATCCGAAACCATCCATTTCCTGCTCTCCAACTGCAAATTCTGGATGGAGGAGTACCATCTGGACGGATTCCGCTTTGACGGAGTTACCAGTATGCTCTACCACAACCACGGCCTCGGCGTCGATTTCTGCGGCTACGACAACTATTTTAGCGGCGGGGTGGACGACGATGCCGTTGTATATCTCGCTCTTGCCAACACCCTGATACACCAAATAAAGCCCAATGCCATAACGATAGCCGAGGATATGAGCGGTATGGCCGGACTGGCCGCCCCCATTCCGGCGGGCGGGGTGGGGTTCGACTACCGTATGAGTATGGGCGTTCCCGATATGTGGATAAAGTGGATAAAGGAGAGGGACGACCACGACTGGGATATGGGGACGCTTTGGTACGAACTTACCAACAAGCGCAGTGATGAGAAGACCATCAGTTACGCGGAGTGCCACGATCAGGCTCTCGTGGGGGACAAGACCATCATATTCAGACTCATAGACAAGGAGATGTACTATTCAATGGACAACTCCTCAAAGAATGTTCTGGTGGATAGGGGCGTGGCCCTGCACAAGATGATAAGACTCGTCACTCTGGCCACGGCGGGCAACGGCTATCTCAACTTTATGGGCAATGAATTCGGCCACCCCGAGTGGATAGACTTTCCCCGCGAAGGGAACAACTGGTCTTTTGCCCACGCCAGGCGGCTCTGGAGTATCTCGGATGACGAGAATCTGCGTTACGGCGGGTTGAAGGCTTTTGACGGGGCCATGATACAACTCTTCCGGGATGAACACATCCTGGAGCAGGGACATTGGTGTTATTGTGCCGACAACAGCGCCAAGGTGCTTGCTTTCACCCGGGGGGATTACCTCTTTGTCTTCAACTTCCACCCTGAGAATTCATATCCCGACTACACTTTCGAGGCTCCCGAAGGGGAATGGAGAGTGGCGCTGGACAGCGATGCCGGGCAGTTCGGGGGATTTTCGCGCAACGATGCGGGGGTGACCCACCATACCACAAAGCGAGAGGGGAAATACCTGCTTTCGCTGTATCTCCCCTCGCGTACGGCTCTGGTTCTCCGCCTTGACAGGCAGGCGCTGTCGGAACCGGTTTAGATATATTTCCTAATCAGATTTTCGAGTGCGGCGGGGTCGTAGATGTCCTTGCCCACGATGTTGTTTTCCCTGTCTATTATAAAGTTTGTGGGAACGGCGTTGAGGTTGTAGAGTCGGGCCGAAGGAGAGTCGATGCCAAGACCATCGTTGACGCTGATCCAGGGGATGTTCTGGCTGCGTACCACCGTTGCCCAGGCGGTCTTGTCTATGTCAAGCGAAACCTGATATATCTCAAACCCCCTATCGTGATATTTTTCGTATATGGGCATAATCTCCTGATTGAAGACCTTGTGCTCATTCTGGGCAACGCTCCAGAACGAGATGATGAACACTTTTCCGGACAGGCTGTCGGTGGAGACGATTTGGCCGTTGATGTCTTTCATCTTGAGGACGGGAATGCCGGCGGTTGCCACTTCGGATACCTTCTGGTTCAGGTCAATGATGTTCCGCCTTGTGGCGGCTTCCTGAGTCAGGGCCTGGACATAACTCGACTTGGGGTATCTGGATGCCAGGGAGTCCCTGATGGATTCGAAGATGACCACGTCTGTCTCTTCCTTGAACACGGGCAGTTCGGGAGAAAATTTCTCGAAGAGGGCTGCCGCAGAGGTTATGGAATAGGGATTGGTGTAAATCTGCTTGAGAAGTTCCCTCTTGTGGCGGATATATACCTGGGTGAGCTGGCGGGCGGCATCGGGCGCATCCTGCTCGACAATCTGGGACATCTGGGCTTTGTCGCGGGCAAGTCTGTCCTCCATCTCTTTGAGGAGTGAGGAGTCATCGGACCCCGACACTTCGTATTGTCCCAATGTATCCGCAGTGACCGAAATTCTGCTCCCTTTCTCGGCAACTATGCCTGCCAGTTTGGTGTTGCCCCGATAAACGTAATAGAACATCGGGTCGCTGTCGTTGGGCAGGGAAATTTTGCAGGAGATATGGCCGGCCTTGTCGCATTTAAGGGAGTCTTCCAGCAGGAACCTGTTGTAATCCAGCTTGTAAAGCGCAAGAGACTCATCGGCAATGCCGCCTACCGTAAGGTCGAGGCGGGCAGTAGGGTTGTTGCACGAGGCTGCCAGCAGGACGGCTGACAGGAGAATGCAGTATTTTTTCATTTCTGTTCGGGTGTTACAGGTTGTTGAATGCCTCGGCTATGCGGCCGGCAATGTCTTTGAACTGCTCTGCGGAGAGTTCCTTCTTGGGATTGGAGAAATTGAGGTCCCCTTCGCTGCTCATCGGCACCAGATGGATATGGGTGTGGGGCACTTCCATTCCCAGCACGGCAACTCCGACGCGTTTGCAGGGGATGGCGGCTTTGATGGCTCCGGCCACCTTGCCGGCGAACTCCATCAGGCCCAGATAAGTCTCGCTGTCAAGGTCGAAAATGTAGTCGGCTTCGGTGTGTCGGGGAATAACCAGCGTGTGACCCTCAACCAGCGGGTTGATGTCGAGAAAGGCGTAGAAGTCGTCGCTCTCGGCAACTTTGTAGGAGGGGATTTCCCCTGCCGCTATTTTGGTGAATATGGTTGCCATAACTTAGATGGATATGTCGAGAATTTCAAATTTGAGCAGGCCCGAAGGTACCTGGACATCCACAACATCGCCTTTCTTCTTTCCGAGAAGGGCCTTTGCGATGGGGGTGCCTACCGCGAGTTTCCCCTCTTTGAAGTTGGCCTCGCTCTCTCCCACAAGGGTGTATTCCATAACGGCGGAATTGCTGAGATTCTTGATTTTGACCCTGTTGAGAATCTGGACGGTTTCGGTGTTGAGCTGGGATTCGTCCAGAACCCTGGCGTTGGCGAGGGTGTCCTGGAGTTTGGATATGCGGAGTTCCAAAAGGCCCTGGGCTTCGCGGGCGGCGTCATACTCGGCATTTTCCGAGAGGTCTCCCTTGTCGCGGGCTTCCGCAATTGCTTTGGAAATGACGGGACGCTGCGCAATGGCCTCTTCAAGCTGGCGTTTAAGGTCGTCCAATCCCTTTTGGGTGACGTAGTGTATCTTTGACATAGTTCTATAAAATTAGCGAAAAAGAAAAGAATCCCATATCCTTGGGACCCTTGTCTATAACTCATTATGAGTACAAATATAAAAATTATTTGCCAAAAGCAAAAATCGAAGGAAACTGTTTTGAAACGGAAGGGAGACAGCGGGTTACCATTCCTCCCGTCTGGACTTCATTATTTCGGAATAGATTACCAGCATGACGGGGTCGATTTCCGATGAACCATCATCGGCCGCAGTGGGATTGTCCAGAAAGTCCGCAGTGGCTCTCGTACCCTCTTCGGATTCAGCACAAACTTCATCATCGTCCTCCTCGACATCATCAATGTCATCGTCAATGTCAACGTCTTCATCTTCGTCATCGTCTTCAATGGTTTGATAGACAATCGGCCTCGGGGTGGGATAGCGTCCGGGTGAGACGATGGTTCTGGCGGGGCGGGGCTCCGGAGCGGTTGCGGCCTGCGCCTTGGCTTTTTTGTTGCGTCTTATCCCGAGAAAGATTATTGCTCCGAGGAACAATATGTAGAAAATGAACCCTAAGTGGTCTAACATGATAAAACCTCCCTTGCTTTTACGACATCCCGGCGGAGCTGGTCGCAGAGCAGCTGCAGCGAGTCGAATTTGCACTCGTCGCGCAACTTCTCCACAAATTCCACCTTGATGTCAAGTCCGTATATATCTTCATTAAAATCCAGAATATGCGTCTCTATCACAATGCCGCGGCCATCTCCGATGGTGGGACGCTGCCCTATGTTGCAAACCCCTTCGTACCATTTCCCTTCGGAGAGAACCCGCACGGCATACACTCCGTTGGCCGGAACCAGCTTGAGCGGCTCGTACAGTTTCATATTGGCGGTAGGAAAGTTGAGACTCCTCCCGATGCCGTTTCCCGCCACCACCACTCCGGAGAGGGAATAATCCCGTCCCAACAAGGATGCCGACCGCCTCATGTCACCCCGGGAAATGACTTCCCTGATATATGTGGAACTGATGGCCCTGTCGGTCTCATCGTCCAGCGCCGCCGTCCTGATGGTCTCCAGCCCGATGGAGGCGGCCACCCGCTCGATGTCGGTGTCACAGTCGGAACATCCGAGCCGGTGGTCGTGCCCTATCACAAGGGCCTCGATGCCATATTCCGCCACTGCCCGTTTCAGGAACTGCTCGCAGCTCAGGCGGCTGAACTCGCGCGTAAACTCCACGACGTGGACGTCGTCAATACCCGCTTCAGCCAAAAGCGTTTTCTTCTCCTCCAACGATGTCAACAGCCGCAACTGCCTGGAATCCTGCCTCAAGACGGCGCGCGGATGGGGCCAGAAGGTTATCACGGCGCTTCTGCAACCCCGCTCGCGGGCAACACCCAGCACGTTGTCGAGCACCTTCCGGTGTCCGAAGTGAACCCCGTCAAAAAATCCGGTTGTGGCTATGACACCTGTTTTCATTAAGAAGCTGTTTGATAGTCGGCTATATCCACTTTACAAGTTCGAAGTCCTGTCGGTGGGCGAGGGCCGGATTCTTGGCGAAAATGCGCGTCGCGAATTGGTAAGAACCCGCATATTCCGGCACGAGGTCGGCCCGGTATGTTGCCACGCCGTCTTCATATTTGACAACTTCAAACTCGTGTATTTCCCTTATATGGTATTCATTCTTGCGGTCCTGCTCTGCAATGACGCATTCGATGCCGATGTCTTCGGGAGATGCCTCCGCGAGATAGACTTCAATTTCGGCATAACTCTTTTCGCCCAGATGGAACTGTACGGAACCCTCGTCGATGCGGTCTATGCGGCGGATTTCAATGATGGGCCAGGTGCGGGCCATCATCTTTTTCCACGCGGCAATCTTGCGCGCACCGGCGTAGTCGCATTCCGAAAGGTCGGTGATGCGCTCGGCCAGAGGACGGTAGTAGCGTGTCAGATAGTCCTCCATCATCCGGTTGGTGGTGAAGTTGCTGGCCACCTGCGCAATCGTATTCTTGATAATGCCTATCCACTCGTCGTTGTAACCCTTCGCCGGGTCAATATTGTAGAATGTAGGGGCAATCTCGCTTTCTATGATGTTGTAAATGGTGGCCGAATCGAGGTCATCCTGGAATCCCTGGTCGTCGTAGGTGCGTTCCATCGGGAGACACCAGCCGGCCCCTTCGCGGTATCCTTCGACCCACCATCCGTCAAGCACCGAGAAGTGCATCACACCGTTCATGGCAGCCTTTTCGCCGCTCGTTCCGGAGGCCTCTTGGGGGCGGGTGGGGTTGTTCATCCAGATGTCAACCCCCTGCACGAGGCATTTGGCCAGTGTGATGTCGTAGTTGGGCACAAACACTATCTTGCCTATGAACTGGGGCATCTTGGAGATTTCCACAATGCGGCGTATCAGGTCGCTGCCGGCCTTGTCGGCGGGGTGGGCCTTTCCGGCAAAGAGGAACTGGACGGGACGCCTGGGATTGTTGACAATCTCGTTGAGCCGGTCAAGGTCCCTGAAGAGAAGGGTGGCACGTTTGTAAGTCGCAAAACGGCGGGCAAAGCCGATGGTCAGCACGTCGTCGCGCAGCGTTTCCCGTATCTTCACAATCTGGCGGGGAGAGTAATGGCGGGTGGCGTTGGTGTCAGATATGATGTTCTTGACTTTGTCTATCAGACGCTTGCGCAGCAATGAGCGGGTCTGCCATATCTCCTGGTTCTCTATCCGGTAAATGCCGTCAAAGCATTTCTTGTCATAGTGGTGGGTGGCGAAATCTTCTCCGAACACCCGCGAATGAATCGCTTTCCATTCGGGTGCGGTCCAGGTGTCGTAATGGACTCCGTTGGTCACGTAACCCACATTCACCTCTTCGGGGAGGTATCCGGGCCACATGGGAGCCAGTATCTTCTGGCTGACTTTTCCGTGAAGCCAGCTTACGCCGTTGATGCCTTGCGACATATTGGCTGCAAGCACGCTCATCGAGAATTTCTCCCCGCTGTCATTGGGGTTGTATCTTCCCAATCCCATAAAGGCGTGCCAGTCAATCTTCATCCTCTCGGGATATTGCGCGAGATAGACTCTGAGCAAATCTTCGTAGAAGAAGTCATGTCCTGCCGGAACGGGGGTGTGGGTGGTGAACAGAGACGAACTGCGCACCAGCTCAAGGGCTTCGCCGAACGACAGGTTGTCGTTCTCGACATATTCGCGCACCCGCTCGACACCGATGAATGCGGCGTGACCTTCGTTGCAATGATATACCTCGGCGTCAACGTCCAGGGCGCGCAGGGCGCGGATACCACCGATGCCCAGCAGAATCTCCTGTTTCAGGCGGTTCTCCCAGTTGCCGCCGTACAGCTGGTGGGTGATGGACCTGTCTTCGGGGAGATTGTCCTCAAAGTCGGTATCCAGCAGATAAAGGTCGGTACGACCTACGGCAACCTTCCAAACCCGTGCATAGAGATTACGTCCCGGAAGGGCCAGACGGATGGTGAGCCACTTGCCCGAGGCGTCGAACACCGGCTGGGCAACGGTCTTGTGGAAATTCTGGGGGTCGTATTGGGAAATCTGGTCCCCGTCGCTCGTGAGATATTGTGTGAAATATCCGTATTTGTAGAAAAGACCTATGGCGGTGAGATTCACTCCCATGTCGCTCGCCTCCTTGATATAGTCGCCGGCAAGGATTCCGAGACCTCCGGAATAAATCTTGAGCGAGGTGTCGAGACCGTACTCCATACAGAAGTAGGCAATCGA
>JABUTP010000044.1:37389-38608 GCA_021443625.1 Bacteroidales bacterium
TTGCGGCTCTCTTTCTGCGCCATATAGGCACCAAAGCGGTCGCATACGGCATCGAGTCTTGCCACGAACTCCTCGTCTTTCTCGAGTTTCTTGTATTTGCCGAGGGCAATCCGGTCGAGAAGCGCGATGGGGTCTCCCGAAACCTCTTTCCAGAGAATGGGGTCAATGCTGCTGAAGAGTTTCACGGCGTCGTCGTTCCAACACCACCAAAGGTTCTCCGAAAGGGTTTCAAGCCCTTTGAGACGGGCCGGTATCTGTCTGTTTACAAGTATTCTGTTCCAGTTGGGATAATTTGCCATTTGTTTGTGATAAAGGGATTCTTTTTCTTCCTGGAGAATGGGGAATTCTCCGTATTTTTCTATTGTTTTGAGGATGGCACTGTCGTATGCCTTCTTGTAATAAACGATGTTGTTGGTCCACAGGGCGATTTTGGACAACTGCCGCGCATCTTCCCTCCGCAGGGCAAGTTCCTCAACGTTGAGGGTGTCGAACAGGAGTATGTGCCGCGCAATGTTCTCCACAACTTCGGAGTAGTTGAAATCGTTTCGGTCAATCACGGCAATGCCGGGATGGTGCCCGTTGTCGCCCACACGGTCGTTCACCCACAATCCGAAGCCCGCCAGAGAGGTGGTGACGGTGGGCACCCCGAATGCCAGTGACTCCAGAGGGGTATAGCCCCACGGCTCGTAGTAGGAGGGGAATGCGGAGAGGTCGGCTCCTATGAGAAGGTCATAGTAGCGCATGTTGAATATGCCGTCTTTCCCGTTCAGGTAACTCGGGACAAAGAAAACGTGGACGTTGTCGCCCGGGGCGTTATCCAGACCACACTCCTTGAGATGCAGCCGTACCCTGTCGAAATCATCCATCAGATAGTGGGTGATGTTGGTGGTGTAATCGCCGGAGCCGCTCTCAATCTTCTCCAACAACGCCTTGTCGGGGCCGTTGTTGCCCGAAGGAACCATTATGAAAGCCACTATCTGTTTCTCGGGACGGGCATCGCGCACCTTGGCGAGAGCGTCGATGAAGACGTCTATGCCCTTGTTCTTTGCCCATGCGTCAAGAGCGAGCTGCTGCTTGGCCTCGTCTTCGGCCTGCTTCTTGATGTCCTGCTTGAACTGGTCGCTGTCGATTCCACGTGCTGCGAGGTAGGAGTCGAAGGTCATTCCCTGTTGCGCCATTTTACACCAAGATTGCGCTTCGCTCCATCAGGGTGCTACCA
>JABUTP010000044.1:39226-41532 GCA_021443625.1 Bacteroidales bacterium
ACGTCAGGCCCGATGTGGATATGGTGTTTCTTGAGTGTCTTGCTCAGGTTCAATGCCTTGGTGGCAAGAACCGTATGGATCCCGCCCACCTTGTTGCACACTTCCCAGCTGGCTTCAAACAGGTAGTCGGGCATCAATATCGTTTCGCTCATTTTTTCTTGACAAGTTTCTCGTTGATTCTCAGCTCAAAGTCGCTGAGGACATTCATATAGTTGATAAAGGCCTCGTAGGGGGTGGCATAGGGGTTGAAATAACTGTGGACAGCCCCGTCCGAGAAGAATTTGGTACACATATAGTAGAGGTGGTCACTCTCCTGAAGTTTGCGGAAAGTGTCCATCAGCCCTTCGTCCCTGGTCTTTTTGACGTTAGCCTCAAGCGCATAGAGTTTGTGGAACGCCTCGTTCTGGAGCTCGTTGCCAAGCCAGGCCGAGGTGTCGCGCTCCTCGTCTGCCCAGGAGATGGGGAACGGTACGTTCATCGGGCCAACGGGCTGATGGGCCTTGGCGGTTTCGGTGGCTGTGCGGAAACTTATGCCGTTGTATTTGAGCACCGCTGCGGGCAAAGCTCCGAGGAAATCGAAAATACCGCTCTCGGCCTTCTGGTGTTCCCCGAAGGTTTCGTAATCCATAAACAGGTTCACCACATCCTCCTTCTCAAGGATGTCCGCAATCCATTGGGCATATTTGTCGGCGGTAAGAGGCCAGCTCTCCCAACTGCGGTTGGAGAAACGGAACGCAATGTCGTCGCTGAGGGTTGAATTCTTGAGCAGGAGCTTGAGTTTGGGATTGGCTGCCGAAGTATATACGAAGTCGGGGCTCTTCCATCCCAGAATGTGCTTTGCCCCCTCGGTGAGCATCGTGGTGTAACCCATTGACGCCACCATTTCACCGATTGCATCGGAATATATCAGCTCGGTGTTGCGGAAGGCGGTGGGTTTGGCTCCAATCACGCTTTCGATGAGTTTGGTATGGAGCTTGACCTGATTCTTGAATTCTGCGGGCGAGGCCAGCGACGCGAGGGAGTGGGAGCAGGTTTCCGCAAGGAACTCAACGCACCCTGTGGCGGCGAGCGCACGGAAACTCTCAATCACTTCCGGACAGTATTTCTGGAACTGTTCGATGGCTGTGCCCGATATCGAGAATGTCACCTTGAACTTCCTGCCGTTCTCCTCTATGAGCCGCAGAATGGTGCGGTTGGCGGGGAGATAGCAGTTGGCGGCTATTCTTCTGACGATGGAGCCGTTTGCAAAATCATCGAAATAGTGGTCGTCGGCTCCGATGTCAAAGAACCTGAATGTGCGCAGCCGGCTGGGCTGATGCACCTGGAAGTACAGGCAAATGCTTTTTGTTGACATATAATATTGTTGTTTTTCTGATTATCTGTTACTGTTGGTTGATGGCTTGAAGATAGACCTCTTTCATCTTGGCGGCGGCGTGGGTCCATTTCAGATTGCTGACCTCATCGCGTCCTTTCTCACCCGCCACGTTGGCGATGGCAGGGTAGGATACGAGGCCGTAGATGGCATCCGCCAATGCGTCTATGTCCCAGAAATCGACTTTGAGGGCATATTTCAAAACCTCCGATACTCCCGATTGCTTTGAAATGATGGTGGGGACTCCGCTGACCATGGCTTCAAGAGGTGAGATGCCGAAAGGTTCCGACACCGAAGGCATCACATACACGTCGGAGTAGAGGAACATTTTCTGAACGTCGGCGCCCCTGAGGAATCCCGTGAAATGGAAGCGGTCGGCCATACCCAGCTGGGCCACGCGCCTTACGCTCCGATTCATCAGGTCGCCGCTGCCCGCCATTACAAAGCGGACGTTGCTGCAGTGGTCCAGCACCTTGCGGGCCGCCTCAATGAAGTATTCGGGGCCTTTTTGGGAAGTGATGCGCCCCAGGAACGTCACAATCTTGTCGTCCAGCGAGCGGTTGACCTGCATCTGGTCGCGTGACGAGAAATCCACCGCATTGTGGACTGTCACGACCTTTGAGGGGTCTATGCCGTATTTGTTTATGACAATGTTCCTGGTCCAGTCGCTTACGGTGATGACCTTGTCGGCCTGCTGCATTCCGGTCTGCTCGATGGCAAATACCTGGGTGTTGTAATTCTCGCCGGTCCGGTCGAATTCGGTGGCGTGGACGTGTATGACGAGCGGCTTGCCGCTTATTCTTTTGGCTGCGATTCCGGCCAGATAGGTGAGCCAGTCGTGGGCATGAATCACATCGAAAGTGTTCTCGGCGGCAATGGCGCCTCCGACCATCGCATAACGGGCAACCTCCTCCATGAGGTTTTTGCCGTATGC
>JABUTP010000045.1 GCA_021443625.1 Bacteroidales bacterium
TCGTTGAGCACGGGGAAAGACTCGACGTCGCGGTTATAGTTGATGGCGATTTTGCCGTATGCCTCAAGGTGGAACGGGTCTATCATATTGACGTCGGCCAAATCGACCGTAGCTGCCTCATAAGCCAGATTTACAGGGTGTTTCAGGGGAATGTTCCATATCGGGAAGGTCTCGAACTTGGCATAACCCGCCTTGACGCCATGCTTGTGTTCATTGTAGAGCTGCGAAAGGCACACCGTCATTTTTCCGCTGCCGGGACCGGGGGCGGTGACCACCACCAGTCTTCTGGAGGTTTCGACAAAATCGTTCTTTCCGTACCCTTCGTCACTCATTATGAGCGAAAGGTTGGAAGGATAACCGGGGATGGAGTAGAGGCGATATACCCTCAAGCCGAGATTCTCGAGTTTCTTCTGATAGGCCACGGCGTTGGACTGGCCTTCGAAGCGGGTCATCACAACGCTGCTCACATAGAGGCCGCGTCCGCGGAACTCGTCTATGAGACGGAGCAGGTCCATATCGTAGGTGATGCCGAGGTCCCCGCGAATCTTGTTTTTCTCAATATCATTGGAATTGATGACAACTATGATTTCAGCTTCGTCCTTGAGCTGCATCAGCATCCTGATTTTACTGTCGGGCTGAAATCCGGGAAGAACCCTTGAAGCGTGGAAATCGTCGAATAATTTTCCACCGAATTCGAGATAAAGCTTGTCGCCGAAAGTGGCGATGCGTTCCTTGATTTTCTCTGATTGAATTTTAATGTACTGATCGTTGTCGAATCCAATTTTTTTCATAGCCGATTTTGTTAAACCGGGCTCAAATGTACTCACTTTTTATTAAATTTGACCTTTCGTTTATCAAAATTTTGTATCGAATTCCATGAAAGGTATCCACATTTTCCTGGCAGAGGGTTTTGAAGAAACCGAAGCCATAGCGACTTACGACATTTTATGCAGGGGCGGGCTCAATGTGACTCTGGTTTCGATAACGGACAATCTCACGGTAACGGGCGCCCACGGCATGCAGGTTGTGGCCGACACCACTCTCGCAGAGGTACTCGGGAAACAGGAGCCGATATGTGCAAAAGATTGTATGGTGTTCCCGGGAGGGCTGCCGGGTTCCTCAAACCTTGCGGGATGCGAACCTCTCATCGAAGAACTCAATACCCATTATGCAAAAGGTGGCAGCGCGGCCGCCATCTGTGCTGCACCCGCACTTGTCCTGCCCCTTCTGAAAGGCTCCGCAGGAAGCGAAATGACTTGTTATGACGGATTTGAATCCACCCTTGCGGAGGCCGGCATCAAGTATGTCAAGGCCGACGCCGTCAGGTCGGGCAGAATCGTCACCGGCCGCGGCCCCGGACACGTGGTGCCCTTTGCGCTGCAGTTGCTCGCCTTGCTGACCGATGACGCCACAGCCGCCCGAGTCAGCTCGGGATTCACCCTTAAATAGCGCCCGCCTCACTTTTTTAAGAAAACCAAATAACCATCAAGAATATGCGTTCCCATTTCATCCTCCCCACCCTCTTGTTCGCAGCGGTGCTCGGCGGCTCAAGTTGCGGCAGATGCAGCATCACCCCCACCGAACTGACCACAGAATACAAGAGCGATGCCTTTACCGACGTCACCGGCCCCCGATTTGCCTGGATAAACAAGAGCAACCGCAACGGTGCGCAGCAGACCGCTTATGAAATCCGCGTTTCCAAGAGCGCCGATTTCAGCTCCACGCTGTGGGAGTCGGGTCCCAAGGCCAACGGCAGATCAGCATTCATCACCTACACCGGACCGGCCCCCGAATCCTGCACCGACTATTGGTGGCAGGTCAGAGTGAGGGATGAGAAGGGACGCGAAAGCAAGTGGAGCACCCCCTGCCATTTCCACACCGGAGTCCTGATTCCGTCATTGTGGGAGGCGCAGTGGATCGGCGCCCCGTGGCAGGCTGAGGATTCTTACGACTACCACCGCAGGGAAGACGTTGACCCCGCCCCCATTCTGCGCAAAGAATTCGAGATAACCAAACCCGTAAAGTCGGCCCGGTTCTACGGCACAGGGCTCGGTTATTTTGAACTGTATCTCAACGGGGAGAGGGTTTCGGACGAATATTTCGTGCCGAACGAGACCAACTACGACTACCGCGAGAAACTCGGCGAGCGGCTGATTCCCGTGGAAGACCCTTTCAACGAATATACCGTGATGTATCTTTCGTATGACCTTACGGACAAGATACAACAGGGGTGCAACGCCGTGGGAGCAATTCTCGGCAATGGTTTCTACGACCTGGTGTTCCGCCGTTTCGTGATGGGTTACGGCACCCCCCGCTTCTTCGGTCAGATTCTCATCAAATACGAGGACGGCTCGCGTGAAGTTATCGCATCCGACACCACCTGGAAGATTGAAAAGAGCGCCATCATCTATGACCAGATGTACCGCGGCGAGCATTACGATGCCCGACTCGAACACGACGGCTGGGCTTCGGCCGGCTACGACGACACCGGATGGACCAACGCCGTGGTCAAGAAAACCCCTGTAGGCAAGATGGTGGCCCAACTCGGCCCTTCAGACCGCATTACGGCACGTTTCCAACCGGTTTCCATAACCCGCGACAGCGTAATCCGCGTGAAATTCCCCGAAGAGATTTCGGGCTGGGTAGAGCTCAGGGACCTCAACCTCAAGGAAGGGCAGCAGATTGAACTCACCTACCTCAACGAATCGCTTGTTTGCAACAGCATCTATACAGCAAAGGGTTCGGGCAACGAATCGTTCCACCCCCGCTTCAAGTGGTTCGTGTTCTCGGAGGTTGAAATCAAGGGACTCGACTCCCTTGAACCTTCCCAAATCGAGGCCCAGGCAGTCAATTCCGACGTAACGGATGCCTCCCATTTCGAGACGTCCAACGAACTGCTCAACACCATAGACAAGATATGGCGCCGCAGCATGTACGACAATATGCACGGAGGCGTCCCTTCCGACTGCCCCCACCGCGAGCGCATAGGTTATACCGGAGACGGCGAGTCGGTTTGCCCCACGGTAATGAACAACCTTACTGCAGAGACTTTCTACAACAAATGGATACGCGACCTGCGCGGCGCCCAGATTGCAGACGGCTACGTAGCCAACTCGGCTCCCTGGCAGCCCGAAGCGGGCGGCGGAATAGGATTCGGGGCGGCGATGGAGTTCGTCCCTCTCTATTTCTACAACCACTACGGGGATATCCGGGTGCTTCAGGAGTGCTTTGAAGCAATGCAGGCCCACGTCCGCTGGATGACCACCTGGGTGGATCCCGCAACCAAGATAATGGAAAGCAGGAGCGGCCACTATTTCAAGGATCTCGGGGAATGGGTACCCGCCACAGGGCTGCCGAGCAACGCCCTCGTGCACACGTTCTTCCTCTGGTCCTGCAGCAACAAGGTGGTGGAAGCCGCCAAGGCCCTTGGCAAGCCCGACGTTGCGGCTGAATTCTCCGCCCTCAGGGACACTACCGCAGCGGCCTTCCACCGCACCTTCTACGACCCCGAAACCGGTTCGTACGGCAAACACGGCAGCAATGTCTTCGCCCTTGTGATGGGGGTTCCCGAAGATCGTGAAGCCAAGGTTGTGGAGGCTCTTGTCAGCAATATCCACGAAAGGGACGACCATCTTGACACAGGATTCTTCGGCATCCGCTACCTCTTTGAGGTTCTCGTAAAGCACGGCCAGCTCGAATTGGCCTACAAGATTATAAACCAGCGCACCCAGCCCTCGTTCGGATGGTGGATTGACCAGGGGGCCACGACTACCTGGGAGCAGTGGGACGGAAACCTGTCACACAACCATCCCTTTATGGGCGGCGGCATCCTGTGGTTCTACCAGGACCTTGCCGGAGTAGAGGCGACCTCCCCCGGATTCAGGACATTTGAAATCCGCCCCGAAATACCCGAGGGACTCACCTGGGTGAATTATGACAAAAAGACAACCTACGGCACAATCGCCGTAAGCTGGAAAGTCAGCGGCAGCAAATTCTCATTGTCGTGCGAGGTTCCGGTGGGAACCACCGCCACGGTCTATATCCCCGACGGAGAAAATCCCCGCAAGGAATATACCGTGGGCAGCGGACGGCACACCTTCAAAGGCACCATATAAGAAGCTGTTTAAACAACTTATAAAACAATCCGAAAAACAGACCCGATATGTCAGAAAACCTCCACCTCGTATCCGATTTGGCCCTGATATTCATCTCGGCCGGCATCATAACACTAATTTTCAAAGCGCTCAAACAACCGCTCATACTCGGGTACATAGTCGCAGGTTTTCTGATAGGGCCCAATTTCGTCCTTTTCCCGAACATCACCGAACCCGAATCGGTGGAGCAGTGGTCTGAAATCGGCATCATCTTCCTGCTGTTCGCCCTGGGACTGGAGTTCAGTTTCAAGAAACTCATCAAGGTGGGCAGCAGCGCCCTGATTACCGCAGGGACCATCTTCGCGGGAATGTTCGTCACCGGATTCGCCCTCGGCAGCCTTATGGGGTGGAGCAACATAGAGTGCATCTTCCTCGGGGGAATGTTGTCGATGTCCTCCACCACCATCATCATCAAGGCCTTTGACGACCTCGGGCTGAAAGGCAAACCCTTTACCGGAGTGGTCTTCGGCACACTCGTAGTGGAGGATCTGCTGGCGGTGGTGCTGATGGTGCTGCTTTCGACAATGGCCGTGAGCCGGTCGTTTGCCGGAGGGGAGATGCTGATGGCTCTGGCCAAACTCCTCTTCTTCCTGATACTCTGGTTTGTGGTGGGAATGTTTCTGATACCAACCCTGCTCAAGAAAGGAAGGCAGATCATGAACCGCGAGATGACTGTGATTCTCTCCACCGGATTGTGTTTCGGAATGGTCATCCTGGCCAATCTGGCGGGATTCTCATCCGCCTTGGGTGCCTTCGTGATGGGTTCGCTGCTGGCCGAAACTCTCGACGGCGAGCGGATTCTGGACAATATCCAGAGCATAAAGGATTTGTTTGGAGCGGTGTTCTTCGTCTCAGTGGGTATGATGGTTGACCCCGCCATCATTGTCCAATACTGGAAGCCGGTGCTGGCCCTCATTCTGGCAGTGGTCATCTGCATTCCGTTCTTTGCCTCGCTCGGAATCCTGTTTGCCGGCAAGGGATTGCACTGCGCCCTGCGGGGAGGCCTCAGCATGGCCCAGATTGGTGAATTCGCCTTCATCATTGCCGGTCTCGGGCGTTCTCTGGGCGTTATGGCAGACCACGTCTATCCGATGGTGGTGGCGGTCTCTGTAATCACGACCTTCACCACCCCCTATTTCATAAAACTGGCGGAGCCTCTCTACGGATTCATCTCCCGCAGGATTCCCCCCAAGTTCGCCAAGCTGCTTGCGCCGGCCCCCGCAGCCATCCCCAGCGACTCCCGTAAAAGCGAGTGGAGGCAGATGCTCCTCTCCTATTGGATCCGCATCATAGTATATACAGTGCTGCTGGTGGCCATAGTCACCACTTCCAACATCTATCTGCAGCCGTTCGTTTCCGGACACGTGGACAATGCGACCTGGTGCAGCATCATTTGTGCGGCCTGCACCCTGTGCGCAATGTCACCTTTCCTCTACGGCATCGTCACCAGTTCCAAAAGCCACAGGGAACGTTACCACAAAATCTGGCTGGACTCCTCCACCGGCGGCAGATGGCCTATGGTTGCCCTCACGGTTTTACGTCTTTTCATCGCGGTGACTTTCGTAATGGCAGTCATTTTCCATTATTTCAAATTGAGTCTTGTGCTGCTGATACTGATTGCCGTCATAATGCTGCTTGTAATGGTGGGGGTACGAAGGCACGGAAAATACGGAAATTTTCTGGAAAGCCGGTTTATGGAAAATCTTAACCAGAAGGAGGAACACGAACGCAATGTCTCTCCCATTTCGACATCGATTGCCGGCAAACTCTCGGGACAGGATATCGGCACAACCAACGTCACCGTCTCGCCCAATTCAAAGTTTGCGGGCAAACAGCTGCTCTATCTCCCGTTCCGCCGCGACTTCGGCATCAACGTCATCAAGATAATCCGCGGCAGCAAGATAATAAACATCCCCTCCGCCTACGAATTCATCTATCCGGCGGACACCCTTGTGGCCGTGGGCACCAAGTCTCAGATTGCCGAGTTCCAGAAAGCGATGGAGGAGGACAGCCGCACCCCGATTCCGGCAGGAGAAACCGTGGAGGTCGATCTCGAGTCATTTGAAATAACCCCTAACTCGATGTTGTGCGGCAAGTCGCTGTCGATGGTGGATATGCGCAACTCGGGATGTATGATGATAGGCCTCACTCGGGGCAGCGAGTCTTATATGAACCCCTCTCCCGATATGGTTGTGGAGGAAGGGGACATCGTGTGGATTGTGGGGGACAAGGCCTCCCGCGAGATGTTCAAATAGGGAATCCCGTAAAGCCGATTAACCCGCTTCTTAACGGATATAGGACAGCGACTGCACCCCGGGCGTGGTCAGCACGAATGCGTCATCTTCCAGATAATCTATCTGGAAGGCCATCTTGAGCCCTTCGTACTTGCTCATACTTTCGTCGTTGATTGTGGTCCAGGTGATATAAACCACCCGTTTGTCTATGGAATAGACACCGACGGTAGAAACCGCTCCTTTCTCGGTTTGGGTCACAATCCCGGAAGACTCGAATTCAATGTACGTTCCTTCTGTCTTGCCGTCGATCTTTTGGGTGGTCCAGTCGTCCATAGGGTTGAGTGACGATGCTCCTACAATATACCAGCGGCCCAGAATCCGCTGTTGGAAAGTTTCTGTCAGATTCTTTTGGCAGGAAGTCAGGACTGTGAGCGCAGATATAAGGAATGATGCAATCAGTAATGTCTTTTTCATACTCGTTTCAATTCAAGACAACAAAAAAGGCAGCGCTGAAAGTGCCGCCTCTGCCTTTGTGGAGTATAGGGGAATCGGACCCCTGACCTTTTGAATGCCATTCAAACGCTCTGCCAACTGAGCTAATACCCCGTTTCAGTGCGCGAAGTTACAAAAAAATTTATTATCTGAAAATTTTTCTGTAAAGCCACGTCATAATAATGTCCAGCGTATGGTTCACCGCCTCAAGCCAAGCCGGATAGCGGCGGTGTTTCCTTTCCCACCAGGCACACGCATCAATCCTTACCAATTTGTTCTCCGGATAGAGTTTAGGCTTGGGAATCTGATGCTTGCGGCAGAATTCCGTGAGGGATTGGTACAGCGGAGCAAATCTTTCGGCATCAAACTGCTCCCTCGGGATGTCCAGCAGATGACATTTGAGCATTACCCTTGCCCGGTTGCGGTAGTATGCATCTATGAATGCCTTTCTTGCGGGAGAGAGCCGGGAGGAATCCCAATTCTCATAAAACTCAATCAAACGTCCGGTCACGGTTTCCATCTGGCCGAGACTCTTGAAAAGAACCTTCGGGTCCATCGTCTGCCCCTCCCGCGCCATATTGTATTGGTACAGATCCAGGTCGAAGAAGACTATGCTCCGGGCATAAAAGAGAGGATACGTATCCCATTCGAGGTCGGTATAGGAAACACCTTCGGTCTGGCGGTAGCCGTTGTCAAGCAGCATCTGCGTTCTGTAGCACAAAGAATGCATCAGAAAGAAACGGATGTGCCCGTCTGCCAGAACAGTGTCATAGTCATAGACTTCGCCATACCTGTACGGCTCCCTGCCGTAGAGATTGTATTTTGCAAGTTCTTTGGAACCGTCTGCGTGGATGACCGTGAAGTGTGTCACCGCGACGTCGGCATCGGTCCGGGAAAGACACTCCAGAAATCGTGTCAGGGCCTGCGGGTCGAACCAGTCGTCGGAATCGAGAATCTTTACGTATTTGCCTCTGGCCACGGGCAGAGCCGCATTTATGGTCGAGCCGTAGTTGCCGTTGGGCTTGTCTATGACCACCACCGTGCCGGGAAATCTCGCCTCATAGCCGCGCATCACCTGCAGGGAGCCGTCGCGGCTGCCGTCATTTACCACAATCACCTCCAGCGGCTCCGGCGCCCCCGCCGCCAGCAACGAATCCAGGCAGCGCGGCAGAAGTTCCGCCATATTGTAGGCAGGGATTATGAGTGAAAGGAGTTTGGTCAT
>JABUTP010000046.1:0-1547 GCA_021443625.1 Bacteroidales bacterium
AAATTTAACTCATATTTCTATATTTGCAAAATAAAATTAACTTTGCGGCAAAATAATTTTTGACTTATGATAGTTATGAAATTCGGCGGCACCTCAGTGGCAGATGCCGTTGCAATCCAGAGAACAATATCCATTGTCGCGGGCAAGCTCAAAGACAAACCGGTGGTTGTGGTTTCGGCCTGCGCAAAGGTTACCGATACGCTTTACCGCTTTCTCGGCCATTTCGAGAAAGGGGAGGAGAAAGAGGCTATGGATATCATATCCTCCCTCAAGGTGCGCCACAAAAAGATAATCGAGGATTTTGCTCCCAACATAGAGAACGGATACGACCCCAAGGCTCTGGAGTCCATCCATTCCACCATCGACACTCTGTGCGATACAGTATGGACGCTGGCCAAGGCCCACTCCAAAGCGCAGATTCCCGACAGTGACCGTGCCTACATCACCTCTACCGGAGAGTACCTTTCGTCAAACGTGATAGCGTTCCTTATGAACGCGATGGGCATCAGGACCACTTGGGTCAATGCCCGCGACTTTATGGTGACCAACTCCAACTACCTTTCGGGACTCCTCCAGGCGGAGGCGGTCACACGCAAGGCCGGCCCTGTCATTGCAAAGGCCTACGAAGGTGCCGATGCTGTCATCACACAAGGTTTTGCCGGTGTCACGGCCGAGGGTGACCCCACGATTCTGGGGCGCGGCGGTAGCGACTATTCCGCTTCGTTCCTCGGTATGGCCCTCGATGTCGATCGCATAGAGATATGGACCGACGTGGATGGTATCCGCACGGCTGACCCTCGCATCATTCAGGGTACCAAGGGCATCCGCAAACTCTCCTATGAGGAGGCGGCCGAACTTGCCCGTTTCGGGGCAAAGGTGCTGCACCCGCTGACTCTCGAGCCTGCGGCGTCGAAGAATATTCCGCTGTATGTACTCAACTCGATGAATCCTGGCGGAGAGGGGACGGTGGTTCTCAACAGTTCCTGCATCTTTGACGGCATCAAGTCCATCTCATACAACGAAAACATAAAGGTCATAAACATCTACACCCCGAAAATGGTGAATACCTCCGGGTTTATGTATTCCATATTCAAGGTGTTCTGCGACCACGGGGTTTCGGTCGATATGATAAGCACCGCAGAGGCGAGCGTTACTCTCACCGTCGATGCCCATCTTGACATCGACGGCGTCGTGAAGGATCTCGCCCCGCTCGGAACAATTACAGTAGATAGGGACAAGTCACAGGTGAGTATCATCGGCAAGAACATAATCGGCGTCAGGGGCGCCCTGGCAAACATTTTCGGTGCTGTGAGCGACAGCAAGATATATATGATGTCGCAGGGTTCGTCGTTCCTCAACCTTAGTCTGGTAGTGGATCGTCCCGAAATGACAGACGTTATTTCAAAACTCCATAAAGCATTCTTCGACAATGGCGATTAAGGTTATCATAAGCGGCTACGGCAAAATGGGGCACGCGATAGAGGATGTCCTGAAGAGGGAAGGAATCGAGTGCGTGGAGTGCAGCGAAGACATCGCATCGGTACCGC
>JABUTP010000046.1:1576-10665 GCA_021443625.1 Bacteroidales bacterium
TTCACTCAGCCCGAGGCATTCCGTGCCAACTATCACTGTCTGGCAGACAATTTCAAGGCGGTGGTTGTGGGAACAACCGGGTGGAACGACATAGAGGATGAGGTCAAGAGCTATTTTGAGAAGGTCGGAACACCCATGATTTACGCATCCAACTACTCGATAGGGGTGAATGTTCTGTTTGCGGCAGCCGATTTCATAAGCGGTCTGACTTCCCGTTTCGGCGGTTTCAGCGCCAATATCCACGAAGTGCACCACGTCCACAAACTGGATGCCCCGAGCGGCACCGCCAAGAGTCTGGCGAAGGTCGTGGATGCCCATACCTCCGTACCCACCGAAATCACCTACGAAAGGATAGGGGAGGTGTTCGGAGTGCATACTCTTACCTTCGAGTCGCAGTGCGAGCGACTTTCGCTCTCTCACGAGGCCTATTCCCGCCAGGGACTTGCCGAAGGCGCGGTGATGGCCGCCCGGATGACAGAGGGGCTCAGCGGAGTGCATGAATTCAAACAACTGATTCTAAAATAAGACATTATATGGCACAACTTACTCTAAAAGGTTGCGGAACGGCACTTGTGACCCCATTCAGAAATGAGGAGGTGGATTACCCAGCTTTTGAAAATCTGGTAAAGTTGCAGGTCGCCTCCGGCGTCCATTTCCTGGTGCCGTTGGGAACGACGGGGGAGACACCCTGCCTTACCGACGACGAACGTATCCGTCTGCTGGAAATCGCCAAAAGCCACGCCGGAAACCGTCCCGTGATGGTCGGTGTCGGCACCAATTCCCTGGTTACAACCCGCAAGAACATCGATGTCCTGGCGCCGTACGGTCCGGATGCCTTCCTTGTGGTGACCCCCTATTACAACAAGCCGTCCCAGGATGGTTTATATACATATTTCAAGGCGGTTGCAGATTATGCGCCGGCTCCGGTGGTGTTGTACAACGTGCCGGGACGCACCGGCGTCAACATTTCGGCCGAAACGACACTGCGTCTGGCGGAACATCCCAACATCATAGCGGTGAAGGAGGCTTCGGGCAACATGACCCAAATTATGGAGATACTGCGCAACAAGCCCGCCAACTTCCAGCTNAAGGAGGCTTCGGGCAACTACGCGCAGATTTCCCGCATCATAGCATCGGCTCCCGAGGGATTTGCCGTGTTGTCGGGCAACGATGACGAAACGTTATCCCTGATGGCAACCGGTGCCGCCGGCGTGGTCAGCGTGGCATCCAACATCGTCCCCAGGGAGATGGTGGCCCTGACCGAAGCCATGCTGGCAGAAGACCTGACCACGGCCCGCGCCATCCACCACAAACTGTTCAACCTCTTCAAGAACTGTTTTGTGGAGAGCAATCCCATCCCCGCGAAGGCTGCTTTGTCCCTTATGGGATATATCGCCAACGAGTTGAGACTTCCGATGGTTCCCGCTACTGAGCCGACAATGGAACTTATGAGAAACACCCTGAAGGAATTAAATCTGATATAACAATATGGAAAACAGGACAAGAGCCGCCGTGGTCGGATACGGCAACATAGGAAAATACGTGATAGAGGCCCTCGAGGCCGCCCCCGATTTCGAAATCGCCGGAATCGTCAGGAGAAACGCAAGCGAAGTTCCTCAAGAGATTGCCAAATACAAGGTGGTCGCCTCGCTCTCCGAACTGGACAATGTGGATGTGGCAATTCTTGCGACACCTACCCGCAAGGTTGAGGAATATGCTCTGGAGGCATTGTCGCTCGGCATAAACACGGTTGACAGCTACGACATCCATACAGGCATAGCCAGTCTCAGAAAGACCCTCGGTGCCAAGGCCAGAGAGGTCGGCAAGGTTTCCATCATCTCCGCAGGTTGGGACCCGGGTACCGATTCGATGGTAAGGGCTCTGCTCGAGGCTTGCGCTCCCAAGGGTATCACCTACACCAATTTCGGCCCCGGTATGAGTATGGGCCACTCGGTGGCCGTCCGCTCCATCGAAGGGGTTGCGGATGCCCTCTCAATGACCATCCCTCTGGGTACCGGCGTCCATCGCCGTATGGTGTATGTTGAGGTCAAGGAAGGATACGAATTCAAGAAAATCGCCGAAGCCATCAAGTCCGACCCCTATTTCGTGAACGACGAGACCCACGTGATGCAGGTCGAAAGTGTGGATGCCCTGCGCGATATGGGACACGGCGTCAATCTCACCCGCAAAGGCGTTTCGGGCAAAACCCAGAACCAGCTCTTCGAGTTCAATATGAAAATCAACAACCCCGCCCTGACGGGCCAGATTCTGGTATCGACGGCAAGGGCTGCGATGCGTCAGAAGCCCGGTTGCTACACCTTGATAGAAATCCCCCCCGTGGATATGCTGGCGGGCGATGCAGATTACTGGGCAGGACACATCGTTTAGCCTATTTTTTGCCAAAAGAGAATAAAAAAGGGAATCCCGCAATACGGATTCTCTTTTTTTATTTAACTTTACATACTTTTCGGCTTTCCGGATGCTCCGGAACGCATATAATTAACTCTTTTTCGAATATGAAGAAATTTTTTGTTTTAACGAGTCTGGCCATCGTAGCCCTGCTGGCTGCCGCCTGTGGCGAAAAGACTCCGCCGACACCGGATCCCGAGCCGGAGAGTCCGGTTCTCAATCCCGTACAGCAGTCTTACACTATGAAGGCTGAGGGAGGATCTCTCAGTATCACTCTCACCACAAACCAGGACTTGACCGCCAACAGTGACCAGAGCTGGCTCAAGGTGGTTTCCACAAAGGCCACCCGCTCCGCCACCGTCACCGTATCTGCCGATCCCAATACTTCGGAAAGCGAGCGCACCGCCACCGTCACCGTGACCGGCGGAACTCTTTCCGTGAAGATTACCGTAAAGCAGGAGGGGAAGGAACCTGAACCGCCCGCACCCGAGACTCCGGTGATGAACGTGACGACTCCCGACGGCAAGACAACTTGCGAAGTTGCCCCGGACGGCGGCAGTTTCGTGGTCAAGATAAGCCACAACTACGAAGTCAAGACCGCAGTGGAGGGAGACTGGATTTCCGTAGCCCAGACCAAGGCCGCCACGGAGGACTCCTATACCGTTGTGGTTGCCAAGAACGAAACCTACGAGGCCCGCACCGGCAAGGTGAAGTTCACTTCCGAAACTCTCAATTATGAACTTACCGTCAGCCAGAAGGGACAGACTCCCCCCGCACAGGAGGACCCCGTTCTGGAAAACCGCACCGCAAGTTCGTTCAAGGTTGCAGCCGAGGGTGAGACCATCACAGTGAAAGTGGGCAGCAATATCGATTATTCTACCGAGATTGACGCCAGCTGGATAAGCAAGGTTGCCACCAAGGCCGTGACCGAAGACGTGCTCAACTTCAGCATAGCCGCCAACGAAAGCACCGACTCCCGCACCGGCCACATCGTTTTCAAATACGGTTCAACCCTTGCCGTTACCGTAACGGTTGAGCAGGAGGGCAAGACAGTGGTTGTTCCCGACGAAGAAAATCTGGAGGTTGCCCCCACTTCGCTCGAATTCGGCGCCGATGGCGGCAGCAGCGAGGTTACGGTTACAACCAATGTCTCATACACCGCCACATCTTCAGAAAGCTGGGCCATCGTTTCGGTTTCCGGCAACAAGGTTACAGTGACCGCAGCCGCCAACGAAACCTACGAAGCCCGCACTGCCACCATTACCGTAAAAGGCAAGGACAAGAGCGTGACGGTTTCGGTTTCACAGTCGGCAAAGCAGAAAGAGGAAGACGATGATGACAATTACCCCTACAGCACCAAGTCGGACCTCAGCGCCAAGGGAACCGCCAACTGCTATATCGTGACCAAGGCCGGCAGCTACAGTTTCGATGCCTCCGTCATAGGTAACGGCGAGGACGGCTGGTACGAAGAGGAAGAGGCCCACTTCTGGCCTCTGGATGCTTCAGAACTGAGCATCAAGAGCAGAATAAAATCAGTTGTTGTGGTTTGGGACAAAGGCAATGTGATAAACAACGTCGCCCTTGAGTCAAGCACCAAGCGTGTGACATTCGAAGCCACAGGCAACAAGGGTAACGCGATGATTGCCGTCAAGGACAAATACGGCGATATCTGCTGGAGCTGGCACATCTGGTGTACCGATCCTCCTCAGGAAGTGACCCACACCAATTCCGAGGGTGACGATTTCACCCTTATGGACCGCAACGTCGGTGCCGTTTCCGCCCTCGAGGCCGACGGCAAGGAGAAGACCTGGGGTTTCTGGTATCAGTGGGGACGCAAGGATCCTCTGACCATCTACAAGTTCTGCAAAACGGATTATGTTTATCTCGATGCCCACAATCAGGTTGAGAACATCGAGGGCTCGCTGCAGTACCCCGACAAGATATTCGGCATGGCAGACGGCTCCAGGGTTTGCGACTGGGCAGCATACCGTTTCTCCGACATCAGTCTCCATCTGTGGGGCAATCCCGAATATGATTACTACGACGATTTTGAGAATCTCAAGAAAACCATATTCGACCCGTGTCCCGTAGGATATATGGTTCCTCCGGCAAATACCTGGCTGGGTATGGAAAAGAAGACTTACCGCACCACCGACCACGGAATGTATTTCCCCGCCAATGACGGCAAGGAGGAATATTACCCGTTCCAGGGTTACGGCGACAACGGTGACTCCTGGGGAGGTGACCCCAACTGGTATGGCTATGAAGGCTATGTGGCCGACGTTCCCCATCCCAGCGGCGGTTTTGCCCGTGACGAAGGCTTCATCGTGGCAATGTGGACATCTGGTTCCGGATTCTACACTGATATCAACCCTTGGGCGGGTATGATGTTCATTGCTGCCACCAAACTCATTGACAGTGGTGACAAATACGTCAATACCGAGTATCCTCACGTACGTCAGCGCCAGCAACCCGTAAGGTGCGTGCGCATCAAATAACTCTGACAATATGCAGGCGGCTGCTTTGAACATTCAAAGCAGCTGTCTGCTTTTTTTAGACTGTAAAAAGACCATAATTCGTTATGAATGCTAACGATTTAAGCCAGCTCGAGGCGATGGGCATCGCCGTAAGCCATGTTGAGGCGCAGCTCGAAAGGTTTGCCAAAGGGTTTCCCTATCTCGATATCGTATCTGCCGCAAATCCCGAAAGGGGCATTGTTGAACTTACGGAAAAGGAGCAGGCAGATGCTCTGGAATTTCGCTCCGTGGCAAAGGTTGCCAAGTTTGTCCCCGCATCCGGCGCGGCATCGAGAATGTTCAAGGATTTGTTCGGCGGACTCGACCTTCTGGAAAAGGGGGAGACCATTTCAGGGGATTCGCCGGCAGCGAAGTTCTGCTCCAATATAGACAAGTTCGCTTTTTACCGCAGGGAGTTGTTTGACGGCAAAGACTGTAAAGATATTCTGTCGGCAACCCTGCGTCCCGAAGGACTCGGCTATGGTGCCAAATCGAAAGGCCAGCTGTTGTTCCATAAATATGATGACGGCTGCCGCACTGCCTTTGAGGAACATCTGGTGGAGGGAGCGCTCTACGCTGCAGATGCCCAGGGGAACGTGAACATAGTGTTCTCGGTATCGCCCGAACATCTCGAGGCCTACAAGGTGCTCTTTGAGAGCGTCCGATCCCATTATGAGGATACCTATAAAGTGAAGTACAACATTACGTTTACGCTACAGTCTCCATCCACCGATACGGTGGCGGCCAACCCCGACGGCACCCCTTTCAGGAAGGCCGACGGCTCGCTGCTCTTCCGTCCGGGAGGCCACGGGGCGCTTATCGGCAATGTGGGCAATGTGGATGCGGATGTTGTAATCATAAAGAATATTGACAATGTTGTGCACGCTTCACGCATAGAAGAAACCATCCGCTGGAAGAAGATTGTTGCGGGACGGCTGCAGATGCTTCGCGAAAAGGTGTTCGACTATATAAGGCGCATCGACGAGGGGGAGACCGCCAGCGAGTTCGTGTGGGAAATCGTCAATTTTCTCGACCGCGAGTTTTGCGTGACACTCCCCGACAAAGTGCTGAACGGCCCCGCTTCCGAAACTCTCAAAGCCCTCAGGGCAAAACTTGACCGGCCGCTGCGCGTCTGCGGTATGGTTCGCAACCAGGGGGAACCGGGGGGAGGCCCTTTTGTGGTGCGCGATGCCGACGGGGCAACTTCTCTCCAAATTCTCGAGAGTGTGCAGCTGGACCCCGCGTGTGCCGCGAGTCTGCTCGCTTCCGCCACCCATTTCAATCCGGTGGATCTGGCCTGCAGCATCACCGACAAGGATGGCAACCACTACAATCTTCAGGATTATGTCGATGGCGACGCCGGCTTCATTTCCTCCAAATCGTTAGAAGGACGGCCTCTGAAGGCGCTGGAACTTCCCGGTCTGTGGAACGGCGCGATGAGCAACTGGAACACCCAGTTTGTGGATGTTCCCCTTGCAACATTCAATCCCGTAAAGACGGTGTTGGATTTGCTCCGTCCGGAGCACCTCGGTTAGTGGAGGATGGCGTAAGTTATATAAGCCGCATATATCAGTACGAACAAGGCTCCCTCGGCTCTGCCGAGCTGGAGTCTTTTCGGTATGAATGCCGTAATCCAGAGCAGTATGCCCACGACGGGCAGCACCGCTATGGACTCAAGGTCTATGGGTGACACCCCAAGCGGGGTTATGGTGGCGCAGCATCCCAAAATCAGGAGTATGTTGGCTATGTTGGACCCCAGGATGTTGCCCAATGCCAGAGCGTCCTGTTTTTTCAGCGCAGCCACTATGCAGGTGGCAAGTTCGGGCAGGGAGGTGCCTCCCGCCATCAGCGTCATGGCGATGACCGATTCCGACACGTGCCACTGCCTTGCGATGTTGCAGCCCCGCTCGACAAACAGATGTCCGCCGACCACCAGAAGGGCAATCCCCGCCAGCACAGTAAGGCCAAGCCGCAGCACCCCTTGTGCCTTCGCATCTCCGCTCTCTGCAGATGAGGAAGGTTCAATCTCGTCGTTTTTGAAAGTGATGAAAATGTACAATGCGAACAGCAGCAGCATCCCTATCCCTTCGGCGCGGCTCAATATTCCCTGTGCCGAGTGGAATATGAACGCGTCAAGTGCAAATACCAGAAGCACGAGCGAAGCGCCGATGTTGAATCCCATATCCTTGCGCCGTTCCTTGGCGGAGTAGGCGATGGGGGATATCAATGCGGTTACGCCCAGAATAAGCAGGGTGTTGAACAGGTTGCTGCCGGTGACGTTTCCTATGGCTATGCTGGCGCTCCCCCTCAGAGCGCCCATAGTACTGACAGTCAATTCGGGCATAGATGTGCCAAGTCCCACAATCACCACCCCTATTGCAAATTCCGAAACTCCGAAACGCTTGGCAAGACCACTGGCTCCGTCAACCAGCCAGTCGGCACCGATGAGCGTTACCGCAACTCCTGCCAGAAACAAGATATAATCCATATAGACACCTTTTCAAACTGAGAATGCAAATTTATAAAAAATATGATACGGAGGATTTTCGCCAAGGAGTCGCTTTGTGGCAAAATGTAAATTTTTTCAATTTATAATGACATAATTTGCATTGTTGGATAATGCAGTTTAACTTTGTGCAAAATTTAATCTAATAATTGTAGCAATATGACACCAAAAGAGTATGTTGACGGTTTTATGGCAGACGTCATTGCCAAGAATCCGGGCGAAATTGAATTTCATCAGGCAGTTCGTGAGGTTGTAGAGAGTGTTGCTCCCTACATCGTGGAAAATCCCCAGCTCCTCAAACTCAAAGTTATGGAGCGACTGGTCGAACCCGAGCGCGTTATCATGTTCAGGGTTCCCTGGGTTTCAGACTCCGGTGAGATTATGATAAACAAGGGTTACAGGGTTCAGTTCAACAGCGCGATTGGTCCTTATAAAGGTGGAATCCGCTTCCATTCAAGCGTGAACCTCAGCATTCTCAAGTTCCTCGGCTTCGAGCAGACATTCAAGAACAGTCTCACCACTCTTCCTATGGGTGGCGGCAAGGGCGGCTCCGATTTCAACCCGAGGGGCAAATCCGATATGGAGGTTATGCGTTTCTGCCAGAGTTTCGTATCCGAGCTCTATCGCCATATAGGTCCCGACACCGACGTTCCCGCAGGTGATATTGGTGTAGGCGGACGTGAGGTTGCCTATATGTTCGGACAGTACAAACGTCTCCGCGACGAGTTTACCGGTACCTTCACCGGCAAGGGGCTTAGCTTCGGCGGTTCTCTGGTTCGTCCCGAGGCCACCGGTTACGGCGCCTGCTATTTCGGTCAGGCAATGCTCGCAACCCGCGGCGACAGCTACCAGGGCAAGACCGTGGCCATCTCCGGTTCGGGTAACGTGGCCCAGTATGCGGCCAAGAAGTGCCTTGCACTCGGCGCCAAGGTTGTAACACTGTCCGACTCCAACGGATACATTTTCGATCCCGACGGCATTGACGAGGAGAAACTCCAGTATGTATTTATGCTGAAGAATGTTCAGAGAGGACGTATCCGCGAATATGTTGCCAAATATCCCACTGCAGTTTATCACGAAGGTCAGCGTCCCTGGGGCGAGAAGTGCGACATCGCTATGCCTTGCGCAACTCAGAATGAACTCAACGAGGAGCAGGCCAAGACACTTCTTGCAAACGGTTGCATCTGCGTAGTGGAAGGCGCCAACATGCCCACCACTCCCGAAGCCATTGCAGCATTCCAGGCGGCCAAAATTCTCTACTCTCCCGGCAAGGCTTCCAACGCCGGCGGTGTGGCTACCTCGGGTCTCGAAATGTGTCAGAACTCCATGCGTCTCTCGTGGACGGCAGAGGAGGTCGATCAGAAACTCCACGACATCATGATGAATATCCACGCCCGTTGTGTAGAGTTTGGAACAGAGCCTGACGGATATGTGAACTACGTGAAGGGTGCCAACCTTGCAGGTTTCATCAAGGTGGCCGATGCAATGCTCGCCCAGGGTGTAGTATAGTAATAATATGGGTTGTGTCCCCGGCAGAAAGGGACGATGCCCCCAAAAAGAGAAACCGGCCGTGATGGTCGGTTTCTCTTTTTTGTATCCGGTGAATATGATTCCCGTTACGGCCTTCCGCCGAATCCTCCGCCACCGAAACCGCCGCC
>JABUTP010000046.1:10684-12718 GCA_021443625.1 Bacteroidales bacterium
CCGCCGCCACCGGGCATCATCATGGGGCCGCCCATTCCGCCGCCCCTCATATTGCGTCCCTTCATTCCGGGGAAACTGCCGAAACGGTAGGTGGCGGTCACCATAAAGTAGCGTCCGAGACGGTTGGTCATACGGTCAGACACGTAGTTCTCGGTGGTGGTGCGCACGATGTTGCGGCTTTGGGCCAGGATGTCGTGGATGGAAGCGGAGATGTTTATCTTGCGGATAGTTGCGTTGAGAGCCATATTCCAGATGAACTCCGGCTCGTTGAAGCCGTCGGAGTATCCGCGATAGAAGTTGTAGTTGTAATCAGTTGACCACGTGATTTTCCTGATGTTGACAAACAACTCCCCGTTGAGGGTGTTGTTCCAGGTAGTGCGGTTCGCCGCCGAATTGAGGGAATATGTTGCGTGGCTGTAGCGCGATGTCCCTCCCACGTTGAAACTGATGACATCGCCGTTGTAGCGTATGTTCAGACTTTCCGAAGTGGAATAGGTGTTGGTCTGGCTCTCGCCGAATCCGCTCTCGCCGCTGTAGAACTTGCGGCCCGCGGAGTCGTTCCCCCAGAACTCTTCCATAAACGTCGTATAGTCGAATTTGGCTGCATCGATGCCGCCCCTCGGCGAAGTGTTCTGATAACTGACCGATGTGCCGAGACTTCCCCTCAGGCTGGCGCTGACGTTGAATTTTGACTTGCCGATGGGGGTGTTGTATGAGGCGTCTGCCGAGAGATTGTTCGAAGGCTTCTTGGAATTGACGGGGATGGAGTAGCGGATACCGTCGTTGTCAAACCAGCTGGCGGTCACCACGCTCCCGATGTCGCGGCTCGCCGTGAGTCCGCCGAAGAAGGAGGAGAAGCGCTTTTTGTTGTTGGTGCTGTAACGCATATTGACGCTATGGGAGAACGACGGGAGAAGGTAGGCGTTACCGGTCGAGATGGAGGTGGGGTTGGAGACGTTCAGGATGGGTTGCATCCGTGAGTTGGAGGGTTGCGACGAACGTCCCTGATAACTTCCGTTGATGTTGGAATTTTCGTTCAGGGCGTAGCGGGCCCTTACCTCCGGCGCCCAGTTGAGCAGCCATTCCCCTTCGCCCAGGTGGCTTTCGGTGCCGAATGAGCGGGTGAACGTTTCGTTGTAAGTGGGCTGCAGGCTGGCTCCCGCCTGAATGAAATTGCGTCCCTTCTGCAGCTGCATCGCCAGCCCTATGTTCTGGTTGATGTAGGTGTTGTCAACTTCGCTGGAATAGTAGTCGTTTCGGGGGCCGCAGGTATATTGGTCGGCATTGTCCATTGTTCCGACGAACGACGATGCGTTGCTGCGGTTGTGTGCGGCTGAGCCGTAATAATCGTAGGTGTCCTTGTTGGAAGTGTTGTGGCGGTACGACACGCGGTAGGATCCGGTAAGGAACCAGTATTCGGAGATGGGCTCGGTGTATCGCAGTTCTCCGCCGAATCCGATGTTGCGGGAGTCGGTGTGGGAATACTGGTCGATATGTTTCACGGAGTCCGCCTGATAGTAGTTCGTCTCGGAGAATTCCTTGGCGTCGTCGTCGCCCTCCGATATTGACCAGTTGCCGCTTACGGTGATGGTGCGCCCCGCTTTCTCGCCTATGCGGAAGCCGACCATCAGGTTGCCCTGGCTGCTGAGGTTTCTGCTGGTGGAATAGTTGTATGAATAGGCGTCGTTGAGGATGTCGTAAGTATCGCCCAGCGAGCCGGTCGTGCTTGCAGACTGTCTCTGGGAGTTGCTGTTGGTAAAGGAAAATCTCGGGGAGAACGTGATGCGGACGCGCTCCGGAGTGTATTTCAGTTCGACTCCCGCCGACAGGGTGTTGTTGTGGCTGAGGTTTCTGGAGGTGTCGGAAGAGTGCATGTCGCTCCCTTCGCGGCGGAAGGTGGTCTTCTCTTCCTGGCTTTCGTTGAGGGTGCGGGTGCCGCCGCCGTTGATGCTCGGCGTCAGTTCCAGATTCTTGAAGCGCGACGTGTTGAAGTTGAGTCCGGTGTTCCAAGAGTCGGTGATGCCGCTGCTGCCG
>JABUTP010000047.1:0-2522 GCA_021443625.1 Bacteroidales bacterium
AGTTGTCAGTGGTGCTGTCGCCTCCGATATAAACTTTGAATTCACCGGGTTCGGCAACGTATGACATTTCGAAATCGTAGTATTTGAGCAGGTCGGCGCTTATAGTGAAATCTATCCTGCGGCTCTCGCCCGGCTCAAGAGAAATCTTCTCGAAGCCCTTCAACTCCCTTACGGGGCGGGTGCTTGACCCCACGATGTCCTGGATGTACATCTGTACAACCTCTTTTCCGGCAACTTGTCCGCAATTGGTCACCGTGACCGAAGCGGTAATTGTACCGTTTATATTCATCTGATTTTCAGATAATGTAACGTCGCTGTAATCAAATTGTGTATAGGAAAGACCATATCCGAAGGGGTAGAGGGGGTCGTTGTCCACGTCAAGGTAGTTGGAACGGAATTTCTCGAACCAGGCCCCATCCCTGAGCGGACGTCCGGTGTTCTTGTGGGCATAATAAAGAGGAATCTGACCCACATTCTTGGGGAAGGTCGAGGTGAGTTTGCCGCTCGGATTGACGTCTCCGAAAAGGACGTCGGTCACTGCATAGGCGGTTTCGGTGCCGCCGAACCACACGTCGAGAATGGCGGGCACTTTGGCTGCCTCATCGGCGATGGTCATAGGCCTGCCGTTGAAGAGGAGGAGGACTACCGGCTTGCCCGTTGCGAGAAGGGCGTCGAGAAGCTTTTTCTGAACGTCCGGAATTGAAATGTCGGTGCGGCTGGAACTTTCTCCCGACATCTCCGAAGATTCGCCAAGAGCGGCTATTATGACGTCTGCCCGTCTGGCAACCGCCAAGGCTTCGGCCAGAAGCTGCGAGTCGCTGCGGCTGTCCCTTCCGAGTTCCCTGCCGAACATTGTGGAGCGGGCCTCAAGGTCGGGGTCGGCTGTTAGGTTGGAACCCTTGGCATAAAGGACGTTCACGTCAGAGCCGAGAGTCTCGCGCATTCCATCGACAAGGGTGGTCGTCCGCGAATGTTGGGCCGCGACGCTCCAGGTGCCGGGGAGATTCTCGGCAGTGGCGGCGAGGGGCCCTATGACTGCAACCGTTCCCCGCTTCTTGAGGGGCAGGAGATTATTGTCGTTTTTCAGCAGCACGAACGAATCGGCTGCTATGCGCCTTGCGGCGGAGCGGTGCTCGGTGCAATAGACCTTTTCTGCAGCCTTCTCCTCTTTGCAATATCTGTAAGGGTCTTCAAACAGGCCGAGCTTGTATTTCGCCTCCAGAATCCTGCGGCAGGCGGCATCTACGGTATTTATGGAAACGGAACCGTCTTCAAGCCCCTTCTTGATGTAGGTGAACAGCCCCTCGGATACCATATCCATATCAACTCCGGATTTGAGGGCGCGTTTTGATACTTCTTCGAAATCACCGATGCCGTGATCCACCATTTCGAGGGTGCCCGTATAGTCGGTGACAACAAAACCGCCAAAGCCCCACTCATCGCGCAGCACGTCTGTCAGAAGCCACTTGTTGCCGGTGGCGGGAACGCCGTCCACTTCGTTGAAGGAGGCCATCACGCTCCCCACTCCCGCATCTACGGCAGCCTTGTAGGGGGACATATAGTCGTTGAACATCCGCTGGCGCGACATATCAACGGTATTGTAGTCCCGCCCCGCTTCGGCCCCGCCGTAGAGGGCATAATGCTTCACGCACGCCATAATCCGCCCTTCCTTTTCAAACTGCTCGCCCGGCCGTCCCTGGTAGCCATATACCATCGCCTTGGCAATTTCGCTTCCAAGGAAAGGGTCTTCGCCGTTGCCCTCGCTTACACGTCCCCAACGGGGATCGCGTGCAACATCCACCATAGGGGAAAAGGTCCAGCAGATACCGTCGGCGCCCGCTTCAGCGGCGGCAATCCGTGCAGATTCTTCTATCGCTTCCATATCCCAGGTGCAGGACAGGCCGAGGGGGATGGGGAAAACGGTTTCGTAGCCGTGAATCACATCCATTCCGAAAAGGAGGGGAATCCCCAGACGCGACTCTTCCACAGCTATGCGCTGCACTTCCCTTATCTTTTCCGCGCCTTTGAGGTTGAACAGTCCGCCGATTTCACCATCGGCAATCCTCTGGGCGCCCACGCTGCTCTGCGCTCGACCCGTCACTATTTCGCCCATTGCCGGCAGGTTGAGCTGGCCTATCTTTTCGTCAAGAGTCATTCGGGACATAAGTTCCGATATAAATTTGTCCATATCCTTGTCGGCAGGTGCCGGACCGACGCACGATACCGATGAGAGAACGGCAACCAAAAGGGGCAGTAGAAGTTTGTGTTTCATATTTGTTTTGACGTGTTAGAAATTTCCAAAACAAAATTACCTTTTTCAAAAAGGAAAGCATCGGAAGCATCCCCTTTAAAATTTCGCCCTAAGGCATATTTTTCGTCAAAAAAGTAGTAATGAAGTAGTCTATATTGCCCCATAAAGTGTTTTTATCGTAACGGCCTTAAGAAAATAAAGACTTAGATTTGTGTAAGAAGCTGTTTAAACTTAATTACAAAAATTCTTTATGTTTGTTTTTTGCATCTTT
>JABUTP010000047.1:2583-5673 GCA_021443625.1 Bacteroidales bacterium
CCTGCTTAAAAACATTCCATAAATAAAAATTTGAATCAAATTTAAACAGCTTCTAAGAATCAGAACGAACATCGCAAAATACTATAACATCAACTATCACACTAATCATTAAAAATTATGAGGAAAAAACTAATTCTCTGTTTCTGTGCGATACTGGCAACCTTGACGGTATCCGCCCAGAACATCACTGTCAGCGGTACAGTGACAGAACTTGCAAGCGGAGAGCCCGCTCTCGGCGCAAGCATCGTCTTGAAAGGAGATTCTTCCAAAGGAACCATCCCCGATGACTTGGGCCACTACACAATCTCTGTTCCGGCAAACGCCACATTGGTTTTCAGCGCCATCGGCATGAAGACTCAGGAAATTGCAGTCAACGGTCGCACGACCATCGACGTTGCATTGGCAGAAGATGCCGAACTGCTTGAGGAAATCATTGTCATCGGTTACGGTACAGCCAAGAGCAAGGACCTTACCGGTGCCATCTCGTCGGTCAAGTCCGATGAACTCGTCACCGTTCCGGTATCCAGCCCGATGGGCGCTCTTCAGGGAAAGGTCGCCGGCGTGCAGATTCTCAACAGTTCCAACCCCGGAGCATCTCCCGTAGTGCGCGTGCGCGGTGTCGGCTCCTTCGACTCTGCATATCAGGGCCCTCTCTACGTTGTTGACGGAATGTTCTTTGACAGTATCGACTTTCTCGACAGCAACAACATCGAGTCCCTCACCGTTCTCAAGGATGCATCTTCGGCTGCAATCTATGGTGTGCGTGCCGCAAACGGCGTCATCCTCGTCACCACTAAGAAGGGCATTCAGGGTCAGACCAAGATAACCTACGACGGTTATGTCGGCGTCCAGACCGCTTCAAACCTTATGAAACTTGCCAACTCTGCAGAGTATGCTTCCCTGATGAAGGAGTTCGGCGATATGACCGCCGTTGACCTCTCTATCAAGAACTGGGGCGGCAGCAATGGGGTTCCCTCCACAGATACCGACTGGTACAAGGCACTTCTCAAGACCGGTACCATCACCAGCCACAGCATCACCGCTTCCGGCTCTTCGAGCAAGGCTTCCTATGTGTTGGGTGTAAGCCATTTCTACAACGACGGTATCGCCAAGGGCGACAACGCCTACAAGCGCTTCAACATCATCTCCAAGGGTGATTATTCGCCTTTCGAGTGGCTCAAGGTCGGTGCCAACATAACCATCAGCAATGCCACTAAGAAGAACGGCAACCTCAGCGCATTCCGCGAGGCGTTCCTCCTCCCTTCGTTCGTCCCCGTATATGACGACAACAACACCGAGGCTTATCCCACCAAATACGGCTCCACTCTTGCAGTCGGTCTGACCAGCGGTTATTTCGCAAACCCTGTGGCAAGAACCGAATACTACAACAGCCAGAACACCTACCTCCGCGTACTCCCTTCATTATATACCGAGATTTCGTTCATCCCCGAGAAACTCAAATACAAATTCGCTCTTGCTCAGGAGTACAACCTCGGCAACAAGAAGGATTACACCCCCGTATATTACGTGTCGGCCAACCAGATGTCCAACACCAATTCTCTGCTCAAGCAGGTTGACTTCAACTACAACACCATCATCGACAACACCCTCACATATACCGACCGTTTCGGAAGCCACGGCCTCACCGCAATGTTGGGCCAGTCCGTACGTTACGAGAACTACAGGTACCTCCAGTCGAGCACCAAGAAACTCTCGGGTGACGGTTCCGATTCATACCACTACATCTCTCTCGGTGACAAGGGCGAAAATGCCACACAGGACGGCGGTTTCAGCTACAGGGGCGTTTCGTTCTTCGGCCGCGCAAGCTACGATTATGACGGAAAGTATCTCGTTTCCGCAACAATGCGTGTTGACGGAAGTTCCAAGTTCCAGGAGAAGTGGGGCTACTTCCCTTCAATCGGTCTCGGATGGGTTATATCCGAAGAAGACTTCATGAAAGACCAGAGCATCTTCGATTATCTGAAACTCCGCACCAGCTGGGGTCTCCTCGGTAACGACAAGGAGCCCGCAAGCGACGGATTCGCCGGTCTCTCCACCAACTACTACAACATGAACAACCAGACCCTCGGCGGTATCCTCCTCGAGAACAAGTTCAGCTGGCTCAAATGGGAGGTCGTAAGGGAAATCAACGCAGGTATCTCGTTCACCTCAATGGGTGGCAGACTCACCGGTGACATTGACTACTACCACAGGCTCACCAACAACGCCGTGGTTCTCAACACCATCCCCGTTACAATGGAGACAGTTCTGGCCAACTCCGGCAAGATTGCCAACAGCGGTGTTGAAGTACAGCTCGGCTGGTCCGACAAGGTGGGTGACTTCGGCTATGGAATCAACCTCAACGCCACCACCCTCCACAATGAGGTGAAGGCCATCCAGGGAGACGACCTCGACTACATCTATACCGGTTCCGCAGAGTTCCGCCAGATAATGAAGGTGGGCCAGCCTATGAACAGCTACTACGGCTACAAGACCGACGGTGTCTGGGCCAGCGAAAGCGAAATCGCCGCAGCCGGCGAGTTCGCCCAGCAGCAGGGAGCACAGGTGGGTTATCTCAAATATGTGGATGCCAATGGTGACAAGAAGTTTGACTCCAACGACCGCACTTATCTCGGTGCACCTTACCCCAAGTTCACCTACGGCGGCAATATCGAACTCTCCTATAAGAATTGGGATTTCGGCATGACATTCTACGGCGTTCAGGGCATCCAGATTTGCAACGCCAAGATGGCCATGAGATATTGGGCCGGCGCATCTATGAACTTCACCAAGGATTTTGCCAACGACCACTTCACGGCTTCCAACACATCGAGCAAAAACCCCTCGGTAGCGGGTCTCCTTGCAGCCGCCAACGGTCAGATCAACGATTACTTCATCGAGAACGCAAGCTACTTCCAGATTCAGAATCTCCAGGTTGGATACAATCTGCACAATCTCTGGGACAAACTTGATGCAAGGGTATATCTCTCCGCACAGAATCCTCTCACCATCTTCAAGTATCAGGGCTACACACCTGAAATCGTAGATGCCACTGGTCTTGACAAGGAAACCTATCCTATGCACTAGGAA
>JABUTP010000047.1:5927-10913 GCA_021443625.1 Bacteroidales bacterium
TCTGGCCATCAGGGGAGACGACCTTGACAAGGGTTCCAGCCCTACAGACCAGGCCGACCTCACTTCTTTCAACAATTTCGATTATGCCGCAGCATCCTCTTACTGGGCCCTCAGCGGTGCCTGGGGCGGATATTATGGTTCAATCGGCTATTACAACGAGGCGATAGACGCCTTCAACGAGTATATGGCCAACGGCGCACCTGCCTCAACAATGAAGGACTATATTGCCCAGGTAACGGTAATGCGCGCCTTCACATATCTCAGGATTTCCCGTCTCTGGGGTGACATCCCAGTTTATTTCAGCAATGCAGACCGCGTGGGTATCAAGAAGATATCCCATAAGGCAGCCATTGAGAAGGTTATCGCAGACGTTGAGGCAGTTGTGGGAGACCTTTCGACCGCAAGGCCCGCCAAGGCTACCCTTCCCGGACAGGTTACATCATATACCGCTCACGCCGTCCTTGCAAAACTTGCAGCCGAAATTCTTGATTACGACAAGGTTCTTGCACATACGGCTCCCATCATCAATGATTACGGCAAAGCCGCCCTCTTCCAGGATTACCACTATCTCTTCACCAACCAGGGCAACCTCACCGACGAGATGATTCTCGAGGCACAGTGTTCGTCACGTGCCTCTTCGGCAACTCCCTGGAACGGTATGGGTGCATTCCAGGGTCCCGGCACATCCATCACTGCCAAGGTCGAAATCAACGGCTCGACTGAAATGGCATCGGGTTGGTCTTTCTTCACTCCGACCGACAAAATTGTGAACCTTATGAAGAATAGGGGAGAGACCACTCGTTATGAGACCACCATCCTCTGGGCGGGTCAGGACACCTGGTACGGCGACCATATCGGCGACTCTAATCCCTACTCGGACCGTTGGAACGGTAAGTTCTACAACCCTTCGGGTCTCTGCTACACCGCTGACTGGGGAGACGGCAACAACGTTCGTCTGATCCGCTATTCCGACATCGTCCTCCTCGACGCTGAGGCCAAGATTGCCAAGGGACAAAACGGCGATCAGGGCGTGAACTGGATTCGCGAAAGGGCAGGTCTTTCCGCCATCTCCGGCGTTACCGCAGACCAGGTTATGGAAGAGCGTTTCGTTGAACTCTGCTTCGAACACGGCGAGCGTTTCTACGACCTCGTCCGCACCGGCCGTGCCGAAAAGGAACTTTCAGGATATAGTGCTGCAAAACAGTTCTATCCCATACCCCAAACAGTTATCGATGCCACACCCGCGTTGGCAGAAACTGCTGAATAATAAAGTGTGATTGGGCCTGACAGGGGAAATGCACCCCTCTGTCAGGCCTTTTTATATTCAGTTTATATGAAAAGAGCATTGTTTCTGATTTGTGCCGCTGTTCTGCTTGTGGACTGCACCCCCAACGAAACATCCCGGGACAAGCATTTCGCTCCCATAGAGAAAGTCGGCATCGTGCAGGGGCTTACCGATGAAGAACTTCTCGAGATAGTCCAGAAGCAGACCTTCCGTTTCTTCTGGGATTTCGGTCATCCGGTTTCGGGCCTTGCAAGGGAACGGACCAATACCGTAAAGGGGGCAACTTACTGGGACTATATCAACGAGGCTTATGACGAACCCAATTTCTCAGAGCATACTTACGGACCCGAGTCCTGCGCCATAGGCGGCAGCGGATTCGGTATTATGGCCCTTTGCGTGGCAGTAGAGCGGGGTTGGATTACCAGAGAAGCCGGTCTTGAACGGCTCCACAAGATTGTGGAATTCCTCCTTCAGGCGGAAACTTTCCACGGCGTGTTCCCCCACTTTATGAACGGAGAAACCGGAAAGCCTGTGACTTTCGGCAGACTCGACGAAGGGGGCGACCTTGTTGAAACCTCCTACCTTTTTATGGGACTCCTTACCGCAAGAGCTTATTTCGACGGTGACACTCCGCTCGAAAAATATCTCCGGAGCAAGATTACCAATATGTGGGAAACGGTCAACTGGGCGTGGTACGAAAAGGACGGAAAACTCTTCTGGCATTGGTGTCCCAACCAGGGTTTTGATATGAACTTTCCCATCTGCGGATGGAATGAATGTCTCATTACGTACATCGTAGCGGCTTCCTCGCCTTACCACCCCATTTCAAAAGACGTTTATGAGAACTGCTGGAAAGGCGGAACCGGCTACCGGAACTCCACCGAACACTATGGTATAACCGTGCCTCTCGGCGATTGGGGCGAAGCGCTTTCCGGCCCTCTGTTCTTCGAACATTACACCTTCCAGGGAATAGACCCCAACGGCCTTTACGACGAGGACGGTATACATTACTACGAACAGGGCAGGGCCCATACTCTCAGCCAGCGGGCGTATGCCATTGACAATCCCAAAGGTTATGAAGGTTACGGGGCCAACTGCTGGGGCTTCACCGCCGGAGACTCCAACAAAGGGTACGTCGCACACGACCCCAACTGCGACTACGGGGTGATTCAGCCCACTGCTGCAATATCCTCAATGCCTTATACTCCGGTAGAGTCAATGGAGGTTATCCGGCATCTCTATTATGATTTGGGTGACTATGTGTGGGGCGAATACGGCTTCACCGACGGGTTCAACCCTTCCGTCCGCTGGGCATCGAACACCTGGCTGGCCATAGATGAGGGCCCTATCGTGAATATGATAGAGAATTATCGCACCGGGATGCTATGGAAGCTCTTTATGAACATTCCCGACATTCAGAACGGCCTGGCCAGATTGGGATTCACCACCCCGTATTTTACAAGTAAATGACAATGAAAAGAGTATTGGCCTGGGCTACCATCCTGTTGCTTGCGGCAATATCCGCCAAAGCGCAGGAACCACGGGATACCACGAAATACGATATGTTGGAGCAGTCGGTTGCAACTGCACATATCCAGCGTACCGCCGTCAGGAGGGGGGCAGTTGTGACAACCGTCGCCGGCTCTCCTCTTGAGAAGGCGGGGAGTGCCGAAGATGTCCTTTCCCGTATTCCGGGGATGGTGAAAAACGGCACCTCCCTTGAAGTGGCCGGCAGGGGAGCCCCCCAATACTACATTGACGGCCGCAAGGTCTATGACTTTGAGGAGTTGAGACGCCTTCCGTCAGATGAAATCAGGCAAATTGAGGTGATTCAGAATCCCGATGCGCAATACAGCGCGGATGTGCGGGCGGTTGTGCGTATAAAGACGGTAAGGCGCAAAGGGGAAGGGCTCAGCGTCGATCTTCTGGCCAAAGACCGCCAGCTTGTGGCTTACCCCATCAACTATGCCGAAGGAACCCTCGGGCTGAACTACCGCAAAAAGAAACTTGACCTCTTTGCAAACACCAACTACTGGAGCGGACACAGCATCCGGGAAAGCATCCTGCAGCAGACGACCACCCTCGGAGGAAACACATTGTATCAAGATGGTTCCTTCATCACCGAATGGAAGGGGGGAGGACTCAATTTCGACGCGGGGGCGGCTTACGAGTTGGGGGAGAACGGCTCGGTTGGGGTAAGGTGGTACTACTCCCACACCCTGAGCAGCAATAATCTCAACACCACTGTTGAAGATATCTTTGAGAACAACTCCATTGCAGACCGCCTTTCTTCGGTGGAGGATACCAGGGCCCTGGGCCATCCCTGGACACAGAGAGTCAACGCCTACTACAACGGCACCGTGGGCGGAACGATCATCGACATCAATGCCGATATCTATTCCGGAAAAACCTTCTCCGCCAAGACCATAGAGGAGAACAGCCGCGACTGCGAGGATGCCCTCATCAACGTCAATACTTCCAACGGCGACCGGCTCTATGCCGTAAAGACTGTCTTGTCCCACAAACTATGGAAGGGCAGCATCACCGGCGGGACCGAAATCACGACGGTGGCGCGGAAAGAAATGTACCACATAGAGCCGTCAGTGTTGCCTTCCACCGATATCAAGATTGGCGAAACCACTGCCGCCGCCTTTGCCGCATATTCCTTTCCCATCAAGGATGGGGAGATTGGTGCCGGAGTGAGGTATGAGCACGTCTCCTTCAAACGCAAGGACGGCAGCGAAGATATCTACGACAGATTGTATCCTTCGGTATCTTTCAGCAAGAAAATCAAGAAAGTCGGTCTCTCCGCAGCTTACTCCGCCATTACCCGCCGTCCCGACTTCTTCCAACTGTCGAACGCGGTGAGTTATTACAACAGATATACTCTTCAGACCGGCAATCCCGACCTCGAGAGTGAAATCCAGCATACTTTCAGTCTGGGGGCGTCTTATTCCTGGCTTACGGCAAGTTGCGTATATGAACACAACAAAGGGCACCTCATCCAATGGGCGGAGATATACAACGACGACTATGTGATACTTCTCGATTGGCGAAACCACACCTCCCCCACAAGGTTTCTCACAGCAATCGTCTCTCTGCAGCCCACGGTTGGGGTATGGCATCCCTCCTGGACTCTGGGAGTGAAGAAACAGTGGCTTGACCTGGGCTGGATGACGATGAACCGCCCAATCTGGTTTGCCAACATCAACAACGCTTTCGTCTTGCCCAAATCGTGGCAGATTGATGCCAACCTTCAGACAAATTCGGCGGGTGACATCGATGTGACCTATTCTTCCAAACCTATTCTCAACAGCGATATCGGTATTCAGAAATCTTTCCTCGAGAACAAGTCTCTCACTGTGAGGCTATCCTACGAAGACGTGTTCAACAGTACTCAGGAAGATCTCTCTATCTATATGAACAACTATTTCCTGCGCCAGTACAACCGGTTTGATACCCAGAAAGTAGTGCTGACCCTGCGCTACAAATTCAACACCACCGAGGGTAAATACCGCGGCAGTGGTGCCGGCAACGACATCCGGAGCAGGCTGTAGCGGGCACGAAAGACACTTCGCAAGCTTTTATCCGTTTGTTTCAGATGCCCGCAGAAACTCCTCCGCAACGCGTCTGGCGGCGGCGACGTCGTGCACCCTGAGACAGGCGGCACCGCCCTCCAATGCGATTTTGTGGAGTTCGGA
>JABUTP010000047.1:10946-18928 GCA_021443625.1 Bacteroidales bacterium
CCGTAGGGTTCCCAGGTCATCTTCTTGCGGGAAATGCCCACCAGAATGGGCTGCCCGAGAAGTTTCAGTTCCTTCAGCCGGTTCAGCAGTTCCATATTCTCTTCGTTGGTCTTGGAAAAGCCGAAGCCGGGGTCGAGCATCCAGCGGGTGACGCCCGCCTCCGCCGCCCGCAGACCGAAGTCGGTAAAGTAGCCGATGAGTGCCGCCACGATATCCTCTCCGTATTCGCAGGTGCTGCCCGCATTTCCGCAGCTGTGCATCGCAATATAGTCCAGATTCAGTTCCGCCACGGCAGGCAGCATCTCCGGATCTGCCGCCGCTGCGGTTATGTCGTTTACGGTAAACGGCCCGATAAGGCCATACACCCTCCGGACAATGCAGCTCTGGAACGTGTCTATGGAAAAGGGTATTGCGGGGTAGCGCTGCGCTATGATTCCCAGCACAGGCTCAAGACGGGCCCACTCGGTGTCAAACCCTTCGTAGGTGCTGCCGGGACGCGACGAGCAGGCCCCCACGTCAATGATGTCGGCCCCTTCCGCCACCATCTCGTCCACCTTCCGGATGAAGGCATCGGCGGTCGCGGCGCGGCTTCCGCTGTAAAAGGAATCGTCATTGACATTGATGATTCCCATAATTTTGACGTTCCTGCCCATATTTTTGTGAATCCGGCTCACCGATTATTTCAATTTATTATTAACTTCGCAAAATGCGAAATATAATAGATATCTTCTGACAAATATATAACATCTTCTCGAAATGAAACGTGCACCGTTCAATATGTTTTTCCTTCTTCTGATTATGTTCTGCCAGGTTTCCTGCACCGACTATTCTTCAAAGATAGACGAACTGCAGCAGCAGATCGACCAGTTGCAGAATTCCCTCAATTCGCAGAATACCGAAATCGGCAATCTGGGTGACAAGATAAATGCGCTGAAGGCTGCGGCTGCCGCGGTGTCGGTGGAGCCTGTCAGCGGTAAAGACGGTGCGGTGGTGGGCCATACCGTCAGGTTTGCAGAGGGCGGGGAGGTTACGGTGTATAACTCGCCCGTCAACGTTACAGTGGAAAAAGACGGCGGTAAATGGTGGTGGAAGGCCGATGGAGAGTGGCTCAAGGACAGCGACGGCAACCGTTATGAGGCGGCCGGAGAAAAGGCTCCCGCCCCGCGGTTCGACATCACCGACGGCATTATGAAAGTCTCCTTCGACAAAGGTGCCACGTGGCAGGAGGTGGGAGAAGTCGGCGACCGCTATGTCCGTCAGGTGGATGACAACGAAAACGAAGTGGTGATAACCCTCTATTCGGGTGAAACCGTCACCATACCCAAGCAGGCCCCCGTTCTGGCCATCGCGGCGGAAGTGGAGTCGGCTCCGCTGCCTGCGGGTGCATCGGTAACGTTCCCCTACAAAGTGACTGGGTTTGAGCAAGGGATGAAGGTGTATGCCATCGCTTCGGGACAGTGCTCCGCTTCCGTTGTCACAGAGACGGAAGAGAGCGGTACGGTGGTGGTCAGGGCCACCGATAGCGCCACCGATGCCACCGACGTCATTCTCTGTGTATCAGACGGAAAGGGGCGAACCGCGGTAGCGTCGGTTCCGGTTGTCATCATCCCCCGCGGAAGGCAGATGACCTTCTATGCCTACCACAGTATGCCCGACAACGGCAACAATTTCAATGAAGTGCAGTTCCACAACATGGCGGCGGCCAACATCACCACCGCCCACAGCTACACCGGCGACAAGTTCCACCAGGCCTGCAAATATGCCGAAGGAACCGACCTCAAGGTCACCAAGTGGATGGAAAACTACATCTACAACTATGTCGGGTGGACAGATGAGGCCTATGCCGATATGCTGGCCACAAACCAGACCCTCATAGATGAAGTGAATGACGTCAAGGACGAGCCGCACCTCTGGGGCTATGCCCTGATTGACGAGCCGCGCGACTCCCTCTTTGTCAAGATTGGTCTTCTCACAAAGCGGCTCCACGAACTTGATCCCAACCACCCCTGCTACGTGAACCTCTGGGGCGATCAGATGTGCGACGCCAATCTGCTGCCCTACGTCACCAAAGCCAACCCTGATATCATTTCGTTCGATATGTATCCCTGCGCCTACGGATTTGACCCGGTGGGCTACTGGTACGACCGGCTTGACGCGGTGCATCGTTATTCCGAGCAGTACAATATCCCCTGGTGGGGCTTTGCCGCCACCTGCGATATGGGAACCTTCATAGACGGGGTTTATTCCTACGATTACAGCAACGTTCTGCCCACGATGGGTTCCATCCGGGTCCAGTTCTACACCAACCTTCTTTACGGTGCGGACGGACTCGAAGTGTTCACTTGGGAACACTATTCGGGTGAAAACGGCGGAGTGGGCTGGACTACCGCCCCGCTGATGCGCGACGGCACATTGTCTGACGCATATTACTATGTCAAGACTATCACAAAGGAGATCAACGACCGTATGTTTATCTTCGACGGGGCCACAATCACGAGCCTTACCCACACCAAGAAGTCGGGTGCAGTGTCAACCAAACTCACCTCGAGGGGCGACATTCCCGAGATTGTGTCGAGCTACAAGTTCCCCACCACCGGAACCTTCCTCGTGGAAACTGTGACCAACGGCGACAACGTTTATTTCATCGTCCAGAACAAGACCCACCGCTCGGCCTCCTATGTTTTCCTGGAGTTCGAAGAGCCGGTGTTCAGAGTAGGGTACGACGGCTCAATGACCTATATTCCCGCCACCGTTGAGACGGACGACGATGCCGAACCCAGCCAATATGAAATACCCGAGGGAGACAACCTCATATTCAAAATCAAATAGGGATGTTCATAGTGCTTGAAGGACTCGACGGAGCCGGAAAATCAACCCAGCTCAGGCTGCTGACCCGATATTTTGAAGACAAGGGAGTGGGGGTGAAGTATCTCCACTTTCCCCGTTTCGATGCCCCGGTATATGGAGGCATGATTTCCAGTTTTCTGAAAGGGGAGTACGGCTCAAATGAGGCGGTTCATCCGCAGCTGGTGGCTCTGCTTTTCGCAGAAGACCGCCGCGATGCCGCGCCGCTTCTCAGAAAATGGTTCGATGAGGGCTATTGTGTGATTCTCGACAGATACGTATATTCCAACATCGCATTCCAGACCTGCAAACTTGCCGACAGAGAGAAGTCGGATAATCTCAGACAATGGATACTGGATGTGGAATATGACCATTTCGGCATACCCCGTCCCGATTTGAACATCTTTCTGGATGTCCCCATAGGGTTCGTTGATGCCAAGCTGAGCGCTGCCCGTAGCGGCGACGACAGGGCATATCTCGACGGTGGAAAAGATATTCACGAGGCCGACATAGAGTTCCAGAAAAAGGTTCGGGAGGTATATCTCGACTGCTGCCGCCACGATGATTCCTTCATACGGATAGATTGCGGCGACGAAAATGGACGGATGCTGGCCCCCGAAAGAATCTACGAAAAAATTTCTTCTCTGCTATGAGAATTACGGCCTCGATATGCAGGGTGATTGTGGGGTTGACCTTTGCGGTCTCGGGGTTTCTGAAACTCCTTGCGCCGGTCGGGACTTCCCTCATCGTTTCCGAATATTTCGGGGCTTTCGGTCTTGACTTTCTGCAGAATGCCGCCTTCCCTTGCGGCGTCCTGCTCGCCTTGACGGAGTTTCTGCTCGGTATATCCGCCCTCCTGCGGCTCAAGGAGAGGATCATGGCGTGGCCTCTGCTTATCCTGGTATCCATCTTTACGCTGCTGACTCTCTATCTGGCCGTTTTCAACCCTATTGCGGACTGCGGATGTTTCGGCGAAGCGGTCCACCTTACCAACTGGCAGACCTTCGGCAAGAATCTGATACTGCTGCCGTGCGCGGTGGTCGTCTTTCTGTACAGGGAGGCGTCACCCAACCATAAACGGGGACTGGCCGAATGGGGCTTCATCCTGTTTTACTTTCTGATTGCAGTCGGAGTTATCCATTACACGAGAGGCGTAAGACCTATTGTGGAGTTCACTCCATACAAAGTCGGAGCGGTGGTTGAGACTGCCCAAGAGGGTGAGCAGGATGCCTATTCCACCCGGTTTATATACGAAAAGGATGGTGCCAGGCAGGTATTTACCCTCGACAATCTTCCCGACTCGACCTGGGCTTTCGTGGATGCTGAGACAACCCATAGCAGTATGGCCCAATCGGCGGATTCCGATTTTTGTTTTGAGAATAATTCGGGAGAAAATATCACCGACTATATTATGGAGAGCGGGGATATGATGCTGCTTACCGTATATGATCCCGAAAGCGCCTTGCGCCATGGCGTTTGGGAAACCGCGGCAAGACTGAAGGATGAGTGTGAGGCGGTCGGGATGGATTTTGTGGTGGCGGCGAGTCGTTCGGTTCCGGAAATCGAGGCGCAATACGGCTTCGAAGTGGCTTTGGCCGACCGGAAACTCCTGATGACATTGAACCGTTCCAATGGTGGGGCGATTTATATGTCGGAGGGTGTAATCCTCTCCAAAGTTGCTGCTCCCGCACTTGCAGGAGAGAGATTCAGTCCGCAGACTCTCAAGACGCAGGACAACGACGTGCTGTTGATTTACAGACTTGTAAGGCAGCGCATCGACTTGCTGGTGCTCGTTCTGATGCTGATCTTTGCGGCTCTTGTAAAAGATTTGACATTCCGTTTCGGAAAATCATCCAAACAAGTTTCCTGATAAATACTTTCCAAAGGTGAACGAGAAGGGAGAACTGGGGAGAGCGGGAGAGAAGAAGGCATTGGACTTTCTGTTGGGCCTTGGGCAGACACTTGTGGCGCAGAACTGGCGCTACGGGCATCTGGAAATAGATTTGATAACCGAAGACCGGGATGCTGTACGCATTATTGAGGTTAAAACCCTGCACGAGGGGGACAATTTCTCTCCTTTGGACAATGTCACCAAACGTAAACGACAGCGCATAATCGCTGCGGCTAAGGCGTTCTTCGGACAGAACCCTTCATCGAAGGAAGTGGTGTTCGACGTGGTTGCGGTGGTGGCGTCGGGGGATGACTTCAATGTCGAATATTATCCCTATGCGTTTGATGCGTTGGGTTGACCGCCCGGGCCTCACGATATGTCTGCAAAAAAAATGGTCGCCTCGGGGATTCCGTAGGCGACCACCACTTAACCATAACCTAAACTATGAAAAACTTCACGATTTTTCTTATTGCAACTCTTATGCCAAAGTCAGTTTTGCAAATTTGAAAAGTAAAGTCTTTTTGCCTGCAGCGGGGAAGTCCACCACTACCTTTGCGTTGGAAACATCGTGGAAATCAATGCATTCAAGTACGGTGCCGCTGCCGAAATTCTGATGCCGAACCTTTGTCCCTACGGAAATGTCCGAAATTTTTACATGGTCTGCGGAATTTACCGGTGAACTGGGACTGGACTGCGAACCGGGCCTGGGGGTATAATTGGAGCCATAGGGGACCGACGAAGGTCGGGAGAGGGCGGAGCCGGGCCTTGCCGGTGCCTGCCGTTGTTGGGATGAATATGTCTTTGACCCATAAGGTGTGGAACTCTGCCTTTCGGCAGGTCTGCCCGCAGGTTGATGTGAAGCACGGTAACCGTCCTGTTGCGATCTCGAAGACACTCGGCTTTGCCAGGGATTTCCCCATCCTTCGTCCCGGTCAGAATCGGAATCCAACAGCCCCGCACGCGGCAGGATGCCGTCCAGCAATTCGGGGGAAATCTCCCTCAAAAACCGGCTGACGTTGTTGTTTTCGGTTTTGCCGTAGCGCATCCTCTTGTATGCAAAAGATACCGAAACCCCTTTCATTGCGCGGGTGAGCGCAACGTAAAAGAGCCGCCGTTCCTCCTCTATTTCTCCCGCCAGATCCGCATCGTGCCCCGGGAAAATGTTCTCTTCCATCCCCGCGATATAGACGTAAGGGAATTCAAGACCCTTGGATGAGTGAACCGTCATCAGACTCACGGTGTTGTTGATGTCTCCGCCGTCCTTTTCACCTTCCTCCATCATTTCCATATTTGACAGAAGGGTGCAGTGGGCCAGATAATCCACCAGTGTCGTCTGGACGGGTGTTGCCGAAATCTCGCCCGTCTCGGCGTCATAACCGTTTATTTCGGCATCTCCCTCATCGGGATTCCGGCAATACTCGGCAACGTCCGTCAACAACTGGTCGATATTTGCCGCACGCTCCTTATCTGTGGGGTCGGCGGAACTGCTGAAAAAAGCCATAAGCCCAACCCGTTCTTCAATCTGTCTTGCAATGATGTCCGCATCCGTGGCAGGAATGCCCGACGTGAATCCGAGCATCATCTCCCTGAAGGACCTCAGAGCCTTAATGGCCCCGCTTTTGATGTCGGCCCCCATAAGGGAGTTGTCGTCCAGCGCGATGGCGTCCATAAGGGAGAGATTCCGACTGCCCGCAAGCACTTTCAGACGGTCGATGGTAGTGCCGCCGAGATTGCGCTTGGGAAGGTTGATTATGCGCAGGAACGCTTCGTTGTCCAGAGGGTTCACCGCCAGCCTGAAATAGGCAAGCATATCCTTCACCTCAGTCCTGTCGAAGAACGATGTGCCCGACAGAATGCGGTGCGGAATCCGTTGGTTGATAAGCGCCTCCTCCAGCGCGCGGGATTGGGCATTCGTGCGGTAAAGGATTGCAAAATCCTTGTAGGCGGCCCCTTTGCGGCCTATCGTTTCTTTGATGGACGATGCAATGAGCAATGCCTCGCTCTGTTCGCTCGAGGCGCTTATCAAATGGACTCTGTCCCCCTTTTCACCCTGCGAAAAACACTCTTTATCTATGCGGCCGTGATTCTTCTGAATCACACTGTTGGCCGCCAGGACGATGTTCTGGGTGGAACGGTAGTTCTGTTCTAGCTTCAGAACCTTGGCTTCGGGCCAGTCCTTTTTGAACTTGAGGATATTCTCTATGCGCGCCCCGCGGAACGCGTAGATGCTCTGTGAGTCATCCCCAACCACGCAGATGTTGCGGTGGGGGAGGGCCAGCCGCTTTACAATGATGTACTGCGCATAGTTCGTATCCTGATACTCATCCACGCAAATCTGGTCAAAATGCGACGCAAGGTCTGCCGCCGCATCCGGGTGGTCGCGCAGCAATATGTTGGTATAGAGCAGGATGTCGTCAAAATCCATGGCAGAAGACTTCTTGCATTCCTCGGCATAACGGCTGTAAACCTCGTGCAACCGGGGCATCCGCATCTCGCGGTCCTCGGTAAGTGTAATGGCATTTGAAGCATAAGCCGCCGGCGTCACCAGATTGTTCTTCGCCATAGAGATGCGGGATGCCACCACATTCAACTTATAGGTGCTCTCCTCCAGCTGCAGACTTTTAAGGACACCCTTCAGCACGCTCTTCGTATTGGCCGTGTCGTATATCGTGAAATCGGACTTGAAACCCAGCAAGTCGGCATATTTCCGCAGAAAACTCGCAAACACCGAGTGGAAAGTTCCCATCCTGACGTATCTCGCCCGATTGGGCCCTATCATAGTTGCAATGCGGCTCTTCATCTCGTTGGCAGCCTTCTTCGTGAAAGTCAGCGCCAGTATGCGGAATGGTGGTGTGCCGTGTTCTATGAGATTCGCAATGCGCGAAGTGAGTACCCGCGTCTTTCCGCTGCCAGCTCCCGCCACAATGAGCATTGGGCCGCTCAGAGTCTCAACCGCCTCTCTCTGAACACTGTTAAGCCCCTCCAGAATATTATTCGAATTTCCGTTGTTCATAGGGGTTAAAGATACTACTCCGAAACAGAAATGCAAAAGGTTTTTGGAGGGAATTATATCTGCCTACACCCCGCCGAATCCGACAAATCAGTGATTTTTAACCGAATGTTTGCTGGTATCACTTTTTTGCCTATATTTGCACTCCCCAAAAGCAATTGAGTTTAGGGAACCGTACTGGAGAGATGGCTGAGTGGTCGATAGCGGCAGTCTTGAAAACTGTTGACCTGAAAGGGT
>JABUTP010000048.1:0-7864 GCA_021443625.1 Bacteroidales bacterium
TGATGTTCCTTATGACGAGCCGGTTGCCGATGATTTCCCTTAAAGAGAAGTTCACCAAAGTGCATTGGATAATGGCCGCGGTGGCAGTGATTCTGATACCGGTTGCAGCGATCCTGCACCCCGCGCGTTCCGGGTTCCTCGGATTTGCAACACTGCTGCTGGCTTTGCTGTTCGGCTGCTACGTGGTGGTTGCGCTGCTCGCGTTGCCTTTCAGACGAAAGGCCGACAAATAAAGAAAGAAGGCTGTCCCTAACGGGCAGCCTTCTTTTTTGTCTGTTGTAAAAGGAGCGGATTACGCCTCCTTGATATAATTGACAATCCACTCTCCCACTGCTTTGGTGCCGTATTTCGCGCCGCCTTCGACCTGAATCTCCGGAGTGCGGACATTGGCGTCGAGCGAAGCATTCACGGCCTTCCTTATCAAGGCACCCTCCTCCTTCAGGTTGAAGTATTCAAAGAGCATTGCCACCGAGAGAATCTGCGCGATGGGGTTGGCTATGTCAAGTCCCTTGGCTTGGGGCCAGGATCCGTGAACCGGCTCGAATACGGGGGTATGCTCTCCGGTAGAGGCCGACGGAAGCAGCCCCATACTTCCGGTGATGCAGCTTCCCTCGTCGGTAAGGATGTCTCCGAAAGTGTTTTCGGTAACCATTACGTCGAAGAATCCCGGCTCCTGAATCATCCTCATGGAGGCGTTGTCAACGAACATATAGTCGGTGGTGACTTCGGGATATTTGGGAGCCATCTCCTTTGCGACCTGACGCCACAGTCGGCTCGAGGCCAGAACGTTGGCCTTGTCAACCACCGTCAGGTGACGGTTGCGCCTCATGGCGTAGCCGTATGCAGTCTCAAGGATGCGCTCTATCTCGTGGCGGGTGTAGTAGTTGGTGTCGTAGGCCTTGTCATTGTCCTGATATTTCTCTCCGAAATACATTCCGCCGGTGAGTTCCCTGATGCATACGAAATCAGCGCCCTTCACGATTTCATCTTTGAGGGGCGATTTATGGATAAGACATTCAAATGTTTCAATGGGACGGATATTGGCATAAAGACCGAGTTTTTTGCGCATTGCAAGGAGTCCCTGTTCGGGACGCACCTTTGCCGTGGGGTCATTGTCGAAACGGGGGTCACCCACTGCCGAGAAGAGGACGGCGTCGGCATCCATACAAGTCCGGAAAGTCTCCTCGGGGAACGGATCACCCACTTTGTCTATGGCATCCGCACCGCACAGCGCATATTTGTATTCTGCAGTGTGTCCGAACTTCTCGCACACGGCACTCATCACATTCACTCCCTGAAGGGAGATTTCCGGGCCGATACCGTCTCCCGGAAGAACTGCTATTTTGAAATCCATATCGTGTTTAATTTTCGTTTGCAATGATATTCAGCATTTTCACTGTGGCCTTGATGGCTGCCTCCACCTGGTCGGCATCAAGTCCGCGGGTGTGGATTGTGCGGCCATTGTACTCCCAGGTGATGGCGGTCTGCACCAAGGCATCGGTGCGGCCTCCCGGGGGAATGGTCACGGCATAATTTGAAAGCCAGGGGAAAGAGATGTTGAGGGAATCTTTGTAAATATGGCGCACCGCCCTTACGAAAGCGTCGTACTGACCGTCGCCGGCCGCCTGGTTTTCATAGACTTTGCCGTTTATCTCAAGTCTTACGCTGGCAATCGGACGCAGGCCGTGGGCCGTCGAGACCACATAACTCAGGAGTTTCACCTTTTCTTCGAGAGTCGTGTCGTGCTTCAGCACATCGGTTACGATGTAAGGCAAATCTTCGGGAGTCACAATCTCCTTCTTGTCTCCGAGTTCTATGATGCGATCGGTTACCCTGCGGGTCTGTTCGGGGGTGAGTTCCAACCCGAGATTCTCAAGATTCTTGAGGATGTTCGCCTTGCCGCTGTTCTTCCCGAGGGCATACTCTCGGCGGCGTCCGAAGCGTTCCGGCAGAAGGTCGTTGAAATACAGATTGCTCTTCTTGTCACCGTCGGCGTGCACTCCCGCCACCTGGGTAAAGGCGTTCTCCCCCACCACCGGACGGTTGGGGGGAATCGGAATGCCGGAGTAACTCTCCACCAGATGGCTCACTTCGTGAAGACGGCTCTCGTCGATGCCGGTCTCTACCTGCGCAAGGTCTTTGAGGATGGCCTGCACGCTGGCAAGAGGGGCATTGCCGGCTCTTTCACCCAATCCGTTGATGCAGGTATGGACACCTACGGCACCTCCGCGCACGGCCGCCAGCACATTTGCGGCAGCCAGGTCGTAGTCGTTGTGGGCGTGGAAATCAAAGCAGATTTCGGGATATGTCCGGGTCATCTCCCTCATATATTCTTCAACTTCGGCCGGGCTTAGAATCCCCAGGGTGTCGGGCAGCATAAAACGCACAATTCCGCACCCCTTGAGGGCATTTATCATGTTGTGGACATACTCCCTGGAATGGCGCATTCCGTTGCTCCAGTCTTCGAGATAGACATTTACCGTCAAACCTTTGGAGCGGGCGTAATTAATGGTCTCCTTTATGGAGTCGATATGTTCCTGAGGGGTTTTGCCGAGCTGTTTTTCGCAATGGCGCAACGACCCTTTGCAAAGGAGATTGATGACCTTTCCCCCGCAGGCGGCAATCCAATCGACCGAAACGTTTCCGTCAACGAAGCCCAGAACCTCTATCCTTTCCAGCATACCGTGGGACGAAGCCCACCGGCAGATTTCCGAGACCGCATTCCGCTCTCCGTCCGAGACCCTTGCCGACGCCACCTCTATCCTGTCAACACCAAGCAGTGTCAACAGCGAACGAGCTATCAGCATCTTCTCGTGTGCCAAAAAACTGACGCCGCAAGTCTGCTCCCCGTCGCGCAGGGTGGTGTCCATTATCTCTACTCTCATCTGGAATACCTTAGTATTTGGAAGCCTGATTTTCCCACGATTCTATCTTGTCCTTGTTGTCAAGCAGGAAATCGATATCGTCCAAAGCGTGTTCAAAACAATACTTCTTGTAGCCGTTGATTTCAAAGCGCTCGCTCCGGCCGGTGGCGTCATTGGTCACCGACTGCTCCGGCAGATTGACCGTAACCGTCATCGTGGGGTCGGCCGCAATGGATGCGAACAACTCTGCCAGGAACGACTCGGTCACCACCACCGGAAGCACGAAATTGTTGAGTTCGTTGTTCTTGTGTATATCTGCAAAGAAACTCGAGATAACCACCCGGAAGCCGTATCCGGCAATGGCCCAGGCAGCGTGTTCACGCGAGCTCCCGTTGCCGAAATTCTTCCCGGCCACAAGTATCTCTCCGCTGTAACGTTCATCGTTGAGGACGAATTCGGGATTGGGGTCCCCCTGACTGGTGTAACGCCAGTCATAGAAGAGATTGTCTCCAAAAAACTTCTCGTCCCTCGTGGTCGCCTTGAGGAAACGGGCCGGAATTATCTGGTCGGTGTCAACGTTTTCCAATGGAAGGGGGACGCACCTGCTTTTTATTATGTTGAATTTCTGTTTCATCGATACCTGTCTTTACTTAAATGAATTCCCTCGGGTCGGTTATGACTCCAGTCACTGCAGCGGCGGCAGCGGTAAGGGGACTTGCCAGAACCGTTCTCGCCCCGGGGCCCTGCCTCCCCTCGAAATTTCGGTTGGAAGTGGATACGGCGAGTTTGCCTTCGGGAACCTTGTCATCGTTCATTGCAAGGCAGGCCGAGCAGCCGGGCTGGCGGATTTCGAAGCCGGCCTCTTCCAAAATGACGTCAAGTCCTTCATCCTTAATCTGGTCGCTCACCATCCAGGAGCCGGGAACGAGCCAGCAGGTAACCCTTTCGGCCTTGCGTTTCCCTTTGACAACGGATGCGAAAGCGCGGAAGTCTTCAATGCGGCCGTTGGTGCAGGCCCCCAGGAACACATAGTCCACGGGGCGGCCCAACAACGATTCGCCCGGTTTGAAACCCATATAGTTAAGGCTCCTGAGGAAGCCCGCCCTTTGGGCGTTGTCAATCTCTTCCAGAGTGGGAATGTTCTCCCCGACGGCTATTCCCATTCCGGGATTGGTGCCGTAGGTGATGCGCGGCTCTATGTCTGCCGCATCGAAAACCAGTTCCTTGTCGAAAACGGCATCGTCACCGCTGCGCAGGGTCTTCCACTGCTCCACGGCGGCATCCCACTCCGCGCCCTGGGGGGCATATTCCCGCCCTTTCAGATATTCAAAGGTAACCTCGTCGGGGGCCACGAAGCCGCCCCTTGCACCCATCTCGATAGAGAGGTTGCACAAGGTCAGACGTCCTTCCATAGAGAGACTTTCAACCGCCTCTCCGGCATATTCCACAAAGTAGCCCGTGGCGCCGCTGGTGGTGAGTCTGCTCATAAGATAGAGGGCCATATCCTTTGCCGTCACCCCTTTGCCGAGGGTGCCGTTGATTTTGATCCTCATCGACTTGGGCTTCTGCTGCAGGATGCACTGCGATGCCATCACCATCTCCACCTCAGAGGTTCCGATACCGAATGCCAACGCACCCACGGCACCGTGGGTTGAAGTGTGGGAATCGCCGCACACTATGGTCATCCCGGGAAGCGACAGCCCCCTTTCGGGTCCCACCACGTGGATAATGCCGTTCCGGGGATCCATCATCCCGAAATGGGTGAGGCCGAACTGCTTTGCGTTGGCAGCCAGCGTGTCAACCTGCGTGCGGGAAACGGAGTCTTCGATGGGTTTGTCCTGGTCGTGGGTGGGGGTGTTGTGGTCGGGCATACAGAATATGCGCTCGGGACGCAGACATCCGATCCCCCTTACCCTCAGGCCGTCAAAGGCCTGTGGCGAAGTTACTTCGTGGCAATAAAGCCGGTCTATGTAGAGCTGGGTCGGGCCGTCTTCCACTATCTGGACAACGTGCCTGTCCCAAATTTTGTCAAAGAGTGTATTCATTTGTTAAACCGTAAACTGAGTCTTGAGGCGGGCCAGCTTTTCATCGGCATCCGCGCCTCTGACTCCGAAATAAAATTTGATCTTGGGTTCTGTTCCGGAAGGCCTTACCGAAACGATGGTTCCGTCGGCACACTGGAACTGAAGCACATTGCTCTTGGGCAGGCCGGTGGCTGCGGTGTCGAGATAGTCGATGACCCTGGTGACCGGCGCTCCGGCAAGTTCCTTGGGAGGGTTCTCCCGGTATTGCTTCATTATGGACTGAATTTCTGCCACACCCTCTTTTCCCATACGGTAAATCGAGGTAAGCCCCTCCTTGTAATATCCGTACTCGGCGTATATTTCCTGAAGGAAGCCGTACATGGTCTGACCTCTGTCGGCGAGCCAGGCAGCACATTCAGCCAACAGTCCGCAGGTTGCTGCCGAGTCCTTGTCCCTTACAAACTCGCCGGCATTGAAGCCGTTGCTCTCCTCTCCGCCGCCGATGAAGATGCGCTTGCCTTCATTCTGGCGGACTATCGAGGCGATATGCTTGAAACCGGTGAGGACATTGTAGATCTGAACCCCGTATTTGGCGCAGATGGCTGTCATGAGTTCAGTGGTCACGATGGTCTTCACCATATAAGGATTGTCCTTCCCAAGCTTACCCAGAACTTTCCATCGCTCCAGCATATATGCCGTGAGGATGGTTGCAATCTGGTTGCCGGTCAGAAGCGTAATCTGACCCTTGTCGTTCCTTACGGCAAGGCCCACGCGGTCGGCATCGGGGTCGGAGGCCATTACCAGGTCCGCCCCTACCTCGTCGGCAAGGTCCATCGCCATCTTCATTGCGGTGGGTTCCTCCGGATTGGGGGAAACGACGGTGGGGAAGTTGCCGTCCGCCGCATCCTGCGCCTCAACGTGATATACATTGGCGAAGCCCATCATCTCAAGGAACGGATAGATGGTGCGGGAACCTGTTCCGTGGAGCGGAGTATATACGATTTTGAGGTCTTTGTGGCGCTGCACGCTCTCGGGTGACAGCATCAGGGTGAGTATGGAGTCGAGAAAAGCCTTGTCGATGTCCTTGCCCAGAATAATGGGCTTGAGGTTGGGGTCATCGTTGAACTTGACCTGCCCGGGGTCGGTTATCTTCTCGACTTCCTCTATGATTTTCACGTCGTGGGGTTCAATAATCTGAGCCCCGTCCTCCCAGAAGACTTTGTATCCGTTGTACTCTTTGGGGTTATGCGAAGCGGTTATCATGATACCCGCGTTGCAATGGAGGTGTCGGATTGAAAAACTGAGCTGGGGAGTGGGACGTATGTCGGGATAGAGATAAACGGTGATGCCGTTCTTTAGAAGCACTCCGGCGGTTATCTCCGCAAAGTAACGGGAGTTGTTGCGGGAGTCATACGAAATGACCATCGACTTGGGGGCGTCCCCATAGAGTTTCACAAGATAGTTGGCCAGTCCCTGGGTTGCCATTCCCACGGTATATTTGTTCATCCGGTTGGTGCCAACACCCATCAGTCCGCGCAGGCCGCCCGTACCGAACTCCAGCGAGCGATAGAAACGGTCTTCCAGTTCTTTGGGGTCACCGGCAATGAGTTGTTCCACTTCCCTGCGGGTTTCCTCGTCAAAACCCGGCGAAAGCCACGACTTGGCTATTTCAAGGTAATTCTGCTCCATTGTCTGCTGTTTTTCAGGTTCTTATTTTTCAGTGTGCCCTTAACCGACTTGACGATAGGGTCAACATTTTCATCCGTCACTGCAATCTCACCCTTGTCGATGCGCAAGGTGTTCTTCTTCATCGATTTGTGGGAGAAGGGCTGAACCAGGGTCTCGTACCACACCAGTGCCGCCATATAGCGTCCTACACCATAGTCGAGGTGGAAGCCGTCGCGGGTAAGGTCAAGCGGGGGATTGTTAAGGGCGCCCGCCCTCAAATCCTGAAGCGCAGCCCCCGAAAGGATAACCCTCTCGATAGGGGTGTCGGCCACCACCTTGCCTACCGCATCCACTATGCCGTTGTACATAGTCTTCTGACTGCAGTCATAATACTTGAAATGCTGGTGGTTGCTGCCCGAGCCGTAGGCCCAGGTCATGTGCCATACGATTTCGGCCTGAGGCTGATATTTCTGGATTAGCGAGATGAGATTGTTGAGATAGGGCTGGTAATACTCGTCGTATTTTCCGGAGTAGCCCGATGCCTGCTGGAGGGTGATGATGTCCCACTGCCCCATTTCCAGCGCACGGATCAGAGAATACCCCTTGACGGCAGACCACTTGTTCACCCCAGCCGGACTGTGGTAGAACACATAGGGCGACTGGCTCTCGCTGTAGAACTTCCAATGCTGTTCCAGCGAACATCCCCCTACGTAGAGACGCGCCACCTCAACGTTCCTGATGTCGAGATTCTCCAGAAGATTCGGAAGGTACTCGGTACCGTCATCGGAAAAACTGTTGCCTATGGCAAGGATGCGCAGGGTGTCGCCATAACCCTTTTTGCGGGCATCCGCATTGTTGAAGGGAGCCACCAAAACGATGACCGCCACTACCCAGAAACTCAAAAATCGCTTCATAAAAGATTAAGTAAAAATAGCCCACGAATTTAAGCATTTTTATCATTGTTTCAAAAGGGCGGTGTATCTTTGCGGCATAAATGCCGCAAAGTGACAGAACCATCCAAATTGTTGACACATGACTCCGGAAACTGTCAATTTTATCAAAGAGCACTCGGGCGATGACCCGACGAGGCTTCTGCTTGCACGCCACAAGTATCCCGATGTGGATATGAACTTGGTTGTCACCACCATAGCCTCAAGGAAAAGGATAAAAGGGAAAGTGCCTTCGTGGGCGCAGTGCCCCTCTTTGGTGTTTCCGCTGGAGGTCTCGGCCCAGCAGTGCAGCAGCGAGGCCGCAGCCCTCTATAAACTCGGCCTCGTGGAGCGGCTGAAGCGGGCCGGCGGCAACGCT
>JABUTP010000048.1:7901-9834 GCA_021443625.1 Bacteroidales bacterium
GGATTGGGGGTGGACGGCTGGATTATGGGGCGTGCCGCCACGCAGTTGACTCTGGTGGAGCGCCTTAAGGAACTTTGTGAAGCCCTCCGGCACAACTACGGCGAGTTGGGCGCCCCCTGCCCCACGACCGTCGTTAACTCCGATTGCGAGACCTTCCTTGCCCGCGGGGCACAACCCTGCGACATCATATATATCGACCCTGCCAGAAGGGACGAACAGTCGAGAGTCTTCAAGATTGAAGATTGCTCCCCCGACATCCTTTCCCTCAAACAGCAAATGTTCGATAAGGCACCGACAGTCATTGCCAAACTCTCCCCTATGGTCGATATCGGGGATACCGTCAGAAAGATTCCCGAAATCAGTGAAATTCACGTGGTGAGCATCCACAACGAGTGCAAGGAGGTTCTGGTGGTGATGCAGCGGAAAAATTGTGCGGAACGCGTCCGCCTGATTGCCGCCGACATCCCTTCGGGAGTCGGGTTCGAGATGGATTACGGCAGCGAGCAGGAGGCATCTGCCCTGGTGGCAGACCGTATGGGAAAATATCTTTTCCAGCCCTGCAAGGCGGTGCTGAAACTCGGCGCGTTCAGAACCCTTTCCCGAGAATACGGGCTCGGCAAGCTGGAAACCAGCACCCACCTCTACACCTCCGACACCCTGCCCGACCGCCCCTTCCCGGGACGCACGTTCACAGTCACGGAAGTGCTTGACTTCTCGAGCAGTTCCATCAAGACCTTCTCGAGACGCCACCACCGCTGCAACCTCCTCGCGCTGAATATGCCTGCGGACACCGCCACCTTGCGCTCAAGGATGGGGATAAAAGAGGGCGGCGACACCACGACATTCGTCTGTGCCACCGCTTTCGGACCGAAGATAATAGTGTGTGAGCCTTTGCTCCGGCCGGGCGAAGCCCCTACCGGTTTTTGAGTATTTCGGGCAGTTCCTCTCCCAGAAGATATTTGTACCAGAAACGAAAATTCTGCATTGTGAAGTGGCGCTGCTGCGCCCCACGATAGCCGTGCATCCCCCCGGGATAGACCATCAGCTCGAAATCCTTGTTCTGCTTCTGCAGTTCATCTATAATCTGGAGCGACTGCTGGAAATGAACGTTGTCATCGCCGGAACCATGGGTAATGCGGAGCATATTGGTATCGTCGCCACGGTATTTGGAGATGCGTTCCATCACCCTTGACTGGCGGTAGCCCTCCGGATTGTCCTGCGGGCGGTCCATATAGCGCTCGGCATAATGGGTGTCATAGAGACTCCAGTCCATCACCCCGGCACTCGCTATACCATATTGGAACCACTCGTTCGCCTCGGTCACGGCCAGAAGGGCCATTGTGCCGCCGTAGGAGTACCCCTCGATTCCCACCCTTTTGGAGTCAATATACGGAAGGGATGCAAAATATTTCATCTCATCCACGAAGTCTTCGAGTTCGTGGACTCCGAGACACCTATAGACCGAATTGAGGCCCTCCTTCCCCAGATGCCCTGCTGAACGGGTTTCAAGGGTTATCTGCACCACGCCGTGATTGGCCCACCACTGGGTATTAAAACCCACCCCGCGGAACCTGTCATAGACCTGCTGGCTGTCGGGGCCGCCGTATATGTCAATCTTGACCGGATATTTGACCTTCCCGCTGCGATCCATGTCGAACGGCCATATCACAGCCACCGGAATGGTGTCGCCGCCCCGCAGCCGTATGGGCACAATCTCCTGGGTGGCAATTCTGTATTTGTCGAATTCCGGTCCCTTGGTGTCGTGAAGCACCTTGATTCGGGCCTTGTCCGCCGGCAGGTAATTGGGCAGGGTTATTTCCACCTCCATCTCGGGAGTGGTGCTGTTGGAGGCGACGGCGGTGATGCGGCGGCTGTCTTCGGAAATGCGGACGCCACGGAAATCATAATCACCGAACGAAACCCTCTCGGTCTT
>JABUTP010000048.1:9850-18515 GCA_021443625.1 Bacteroidales bacterium
CGGTAGATGTCCTGCCGCAGGGAACTCTCACGACAGGCGGTGTAAAAGAGGTATTTCCCATCGACTTTCAGGAGATGGGTGCGCCACAGGGGAGCATTGTCCCCCGCATAACTGAAATTCTTCCCCTCGTAGGAGAGATAATAGATATGCTGCCACTTCTCGTAATCCCTCACGAAATAGAACCCGTCGTCGGTAAAGAGCATCTCCTCGGGCCAATCGACCCAGGTGTCCTGGTGTTCGCTGTAAATCTGACGTTTGGTGCCGAAAAGGGGATCCACGCTGTAGAAAACTATGTTGTCCTGCGAGCGGTCCATCCAGGTAACGATGAACCGCTCCCCTTTTTTATCCCAGAAGGGAATGCCGAAATAATGGTCGCCCTTAAAGTCGAAATCGGCCCATACGGGGCTGTTGCCAGCCACCGACACGAATCCCACCCTAACGAGGGGGTTGCTGTTGCCCGCTTTGGGATAGCGCGTCTGGCGAAGCGTGCCGTGCTGCCCGTCGGCAAGATATATGGGAAACATCGGCACTTTGGAGTTGTCGAAACGGTAAAACGCGATGGTGCGGCTGTCCGGTGACCACCAGAATGCCTTGTAATTGCTCCTGCGGCCGAATATCTCTTCATAATAGACCCACGAGGCATATCCGTTGAGAATAACCTCCGAGCCGTCGAAGGTGTGCTGGCGGATGCGGCGGCTGGCGACCTCTATCGAATAGAGATTGCCGTTGAGGGTGTATGCGATTTTGGTTGAATCGGGGGAATATGTGGGGTTCTCCCACCCCTTGACCATTTCGGGTATGGAATGCCCGGCGCCGGATTCCTTCGCAGCTGCGGGTCTGGGATTGATGATGCCTGCCGGAAGACCTCCTACTATCTGACTGTCGGAGAATCTGATTCGGGCATCGCCACCATTATGGCTCTGACCATACCCTGACAGGGAAAGAGCCGTTACAAATAATGCTGCAATAATTTTCTTCATCTGAAATCTCTTAACGCCTCCTGCCTCCGAGGAATATCATTACATAATAGAGCAGCGTGGCAAGGGACGACAAGGCTGCCACAACGTATGTATATGCCGCTGATTTCAAAGCGCTCACGGCATACTCGTGATTGGAATAATTGGTGATGCCGGTGTTGTTGAGCCACTCGAGGGCGCGGCTGCTGGCATTGATCTCGACCGGCAGCGTCACAAGGCTGAAAAGGGTTGTCATTGCAAAGAGGGTTATCCCGGCCAGCATCAGATGGGGGAAGACGTTGATGAGCAGCATTCCGGCAAGGAGCACCCACGTCACGAGGCGCGACGAGATGCTGACCACCGGCACCAGCGCCGAGCGGACCTTCACGGGAATGTAACCGCAGGCGTGCTGCACGGCGTGACCGCATTCGTGGGCAGCCACTGCGGCGGCCATCACCGAACACGAATTATAAACCCCGTCACTGAGATTGAGGGTTTTGTTGGTCGGGTTGTAGTTGTCGGTGAGCGTTCCCGCGATGCAGGTAACTCTGACATCGGTGATGCCGTGTTCGCGAAGCATCCGCTCCGCCACGTCCTTTCCGGTGAGATAACCGTCAATCCGAATTTTAGAGTACTTGTTGTACTTGCTCTGAAGGCTTGCCTGCACGATGTAGCTCAGAAGAGCCGTTCCGATGAATATAATCCAATAAAGTTGCATATCACTTAAAAAATTCGTCCTTGAAATTAACCAAAAAAACTTTCTGGGAGGCCCTTGTCAGCGCCGTATATAGCCACTTCAAATCTTCTGCCGAAACCATATCCTGCCAGAAGGGGTTGTCTATATAGACGCACGGCCACCCTCCTCCCTGCGACTTGTGACAAGTGATGGCGGTGGCGTATTTGATCTGCAATGCGTTGAAGTAAGGGTCTTCGCGCACCATTTTGTACCGCTTCTTCTTGTTGGTGACATCAGAATAATCTTCCCACACACCGTCGAACAGCGCCTGCTGCTGCGCATTTGACAGAGACGGCGACTCGCTTGTCAGTGTGTCAAGGATGACTTTGGCAGATATCTCCAGGTTGTCATAGTCGGGAAACTGCAGTTTCGCCTCAGCAAAATGTATTCCATAGCGCTCCTGATAGCGGGATATCTTGAGCAGACGCGCCACGTCCCCGTTGGCGAGGAAGAAATTGTCATCGTCGTCCTTGCCCTCAAACTGATAGCAGTTTTTCACGACCATAAGCTTGTCGCCGCGGTTCAACTGTTCTTCACGCCCAAGAACCTGCGACAATATCCCCATATTGTAACGGTTGGCCCGTTTGTTGGAACGGCACAGCACCACGATATCGTCCAACCCGTAGCGGCTGACACTGTCGGAGAGACTCTCTATGAGTTCCCCGCCGGTGATGCGGCAGATATCGTCGAAACCTTCCAGTTCCAGCTTCGGAGTGTCGATGTCGCAATCGGCAAGCATCCTGCGGATGATGGTGGCATTGTGCAATATGCCCGACTCCTTTTCCTGCCGCACCACATCGCATAGTTCCGCACTCCGCAAAGGACCGAACTGACTCATGAAATCAAGGTCCAGGGCGGGGCTCTCCTCCATCCCTATAGGCGGAAGCTGCCCGCGGTCGCCCACCAGAATAAGCTTGTTGTTGCTGCCCGGCACCCCCCTGACATATTTCATAAGATCATCCAACAAATCCCCGCTTCCGAAGACGTTTCCCCCCGAATCGCCGCCGATGGTTATCAGGGATGCCTCATCGACTATATAAAAGGTATCCTTGCTCATATTGGGGTCCAGAGAGAACTTGCCGAACGCCCCGTCGAGACTCTTCTGCCGGTAAATCTGCTTGTGGATGGTAAGTGCGCGGAATCCGGTGAACCCCGAAAGGACCTTGGCGGCACGGCCGGTCGGGGCGAGCAGCACAAACTTCCGGTTCATCTGGTGGAGCGTGCGGACAAATGCTCCCAGTGCCGAGGTCTTGCCTGTGCCGGCATATCCCGCGACCACCATAATGCCGCACTCGCGGTCGCCGACAAAAGTCTCGAGTTCCGTAAAAAGGTTCCGCTGGTCGGCAGTGGGTTCAAAGCCGAGATTGCGTTCTATGGAATTGGAGAAAAAACCCGCCATCGCCCCCTATACCCTCTTTCTTATCAACAATGTCAGAGCGGTAAAAAGACCCAGACGTCCGACAATCATCTCCACGCACATCACCAGTTTGGCAACCGTCGAGACCTCATCGAAGTTTGACAGGGAGCCAACGCTGCCGAAGGCGGGACCTATATTGCCGACCATAGCCACCGAAGACGAGAACGAATCGACAAAGTCCATCCCCACCGCAGCATATACAAGAGCGCAGATGATGATTATCATAAAATAGAGCACGGCATAAATGGCTATGCCGCTTACCTGTTCGGGATCAGCCGCCGTATTGCCGTATTTGACGGGAACCACCACGTTGGGATATACCGTCTTGTAAAGCTGCACTCTCACGGCGGTGAAAAGCGCCCACAGCCGGTCGGATTTGAGACCTCCCGTGGTGGAGCCGGAGCATCCGCACTGCACCGAGAAGTACATCAGCAGGAAAATGGCGAACACGGGCCATACCGAAGTGTCTTCCGTGGCGAAGCCTGTGGATGTTCCAAAGGAAACCACATTGAAGAAGGCGTGCCGGAGCGCCTCAAAAAAGTTGGTATAGGTGCCGGTTGCCAGAAGGTCAACAGTAACGAGCACCACTCCCACGAGGAGTGAGGTAAGGAAGAACTTTACCACCGGATGCCTGAATATCTTGAGGTTGCGTCCCGCAACGGAAGAATAGATCATACCGAAATGGAGCGACGAGGCCACCATGAAGAGCGCCGTCACGACCTCGATGACCGGTGAGTCGAACCAGCCGATGGAAGCGGTGTGGGTGCTGAACCCGCCGGTGGCCACCGCGCTGAAAGCGTGATTGACCGCATCGAACAGAGACATTCCGCACAGAAGGTAGCTTAGCACCAGCAGAACCATCAGGGAGATATATACCGAGAGAACCACCCTGACCAGTTTGTTGCTCCGGAAATTATAGTTGCTCTGGGAAATGTCGGAAACCTCTATCCGACTCATCTTGAGTCGGACGGTACCGGCCGAAGGCAATATCACCAGCATGAACACGACAACCCCCAAACCGCCTATGAAATGGGATGAGGATCGCCAGAAAAGAAGCCCCTTGGGAAGCGCCTCCACATCGCTGACAATGGTGGCGCCGGTGGTCGTGATGCCCGAAACGCTCTCGAACAGCGCGTTTATCAGAGAAAACTCTCCGCCGTACAGGGCGAAGGGCATCAACCCGAAAATACAGGTCAGAAGCCAGGCCATCGTCAGAATCATAAGCCCCTCCCGGGTGTTGATCTTGTTCTGGGAAGAACCCACGAATATAATGGGCAGAACCCCTACCGTCAGCGTCAGGATGCCGCTCAGCAACAGCGGGGAAAAGGATGCGTCAAACCCGTCCAGGGCCGAAACCAGAGCCGAGAGCAGCATAAACGCCGCCTCGAGCATCAGGGCCAGCCCGACATTCTTGGATATGATGCGTATATTCATTGCCTAAGCGTCAGAATCGGTTCTTGGTGGCGGTACGGTGGTCCTCTATCAACTCCCGGACGGAAGCGTTTAGCTCGTCCAGCTCGTCGCCGGTATCTCCGGTTTCAACGTTGTAGTTGCGCCGGAAGAGCCGGTAGTCGCTGATGCCCCTCTTGATACGCTGCAGCGGGGAAATCAGATAATAGTTGATGTAGTAATTGAACAACAGCACTATTACCAGTCCCACTATCACCGAGGCTATGGCTGGCATGATGCTGCGGTAGAACGTGTCGTCAATGCGGCGGGAATTCCTCATAAGGGCATCCTGGCTGACCTTGGCGAGATTGTCGATATAGTGGACAAGTTTGTGGTAAAAGGGCTGCAGTCTGTTGAAATACCAATCCTTACGACTTTCCAGGTCGGCCTGGGAGACCGTATGGGACTCCTGCAGAACCTGCATATAGGCAGTGTAAGCCAGCAGCACCGAGTCGGCGCAGGTATGCTCCGTACGGGTCGTGAACGACTTGCGCAAATCCTCCATGGTTGCCGAAAACTCCCCGTTGAAATTGTCCCTCGGAGAGTTGAACTGCTCCAATGCCGCCGCTTTGGCCACGGAATCATCGGGGAAGGAGATGATGTCCAGCATCTTGAAATTGTAGTCCTCGGTAAGGATGCTGAGCGAGCGGGCAATGTTGACACTTGCCACGTTATCGCCGATAGCCCCCGACAGCGCCTTGTTCATCCTTACGAATTCAAAGACGGATATCACGCTGGAGAAAAAGAGAATCACCGCCAGGACTGCAAATCCGAGCGAGACCTTCCGTCCTATGCTGATGTGCTTTTTTGTATGTTTCTGCGACTTTTTGTTCATAGACAAAAATGTTACGGTTCCGCTGCAACTAAAAAAACTATCTCTGCAAAGTTAGGAAATAATTACGTGCGGGGCAAAACTATCAGAACCGGTGCGGGATGGCTGAACTGCAGGGTAATGCAGTCGGATGTCGTGCGGTTGAGCGTGGCCTTCCACCAATTGTCGAAAACGACGTCATCGGTTTTCCACTGCAACCCTTCGGATTTTATCTTCACGGTCGGGTCGGGGGAGAAAATGGATACCGGACGATTGGAACCGGCCTCAATGGTGCAGCTGTCGGTTACGGCCCGGATGACCGACCAGTCGCTCACCATCTCGAGGGCCACCCTGCCTGTCCTTACGGCCTCGATACCGGTGGCGTATTCCATAAGGAGGGACATATTGCCCACCGTGTGGTCTTCCCTCTTTCCGGTTGCGGCAATGAAAAAGATCTTTTGGACGGCGGGAAAGTTCCGGAGGGTGTAGTTCAGCGCCTTGGTCTGGTCGTTGTCGTCCTGACCGCTCATCTCCACCATCAGACCCGCATACTGCATTCTCAGTTTCGGAGAGATGGAATCGAAATCACCGATGACCGCGTCGGGATTCCGTTTGAAGCCGAAAAGGGATTTCGAGGCCGACAGATAGTTCTCTAAGGCCACCCCGTCGCAGCACACGATGTAATCTGCCTCCGCCACCAATGCCAAAGGTTCGGGGGTGCGGGGAAACTCCCCTCCGCCTATTATCACCGCGCTGTATTGTACCTGCCGGGCCATTTTACTTTGTAACTGTTTTGTTTCTGTTGAATGAAGACAATCTGTCCAGGTGGCTACGATTCGTAGCCGTTGGGATTGTTCTTCTGGAAATTCCAGCTGTCACGGCACATCCGCTCTATCCCGTAACGGGCCTCCCAGCCGAGTTGTTCCCTGGCTTTGGCGGGGTTGCAGTAGCAGGTGGCGATGTCGCCAGGACGGCGGGGCTTTATGGAATAGGGAATCTTTATGCCGTTGGCTTTTTCAAAAGCCTTGACCACATCGAGCACCGAATAGCCGTGGCCGGTACCCAGATTGAATATCGCCAGTCCCTGTTTCTCTTCTATAGCTTTCAACGCCGCAACATGGCCGGCCGCCAGGTCACACACGTGTATATAGTCGCGCACCCCTGTTCCGTCCGGGGTGTCATAGTCGTTGCCGAACACCCCAAGTTCGGGGCGGATGCCGATGGCCGTCTGGGTGATGTAGGGCATCAGATTGTTGGGGATGCCATTGGGATTCTCTCCTATAAGACCGCTCTCGTGGGCCCCGATAGGATTGAAATAGCGGAGCAGCACCACGTTCCACTGCGGGTCGGCCTTCTGCACATCCATCAGAACCTCCTCCAGCATACTCTTGGTCTGGCCGTAAGGATTGGTGCAATGTCCTTTTGGACAATCCTCGGTAATGGGAATTACGGCCGGGTCGCCATAAACCGTGGCGGAAGAAGAAAAAATTATGTTCCTGCAACCGTGGCTGCGCATCACGTCGAGCAGGACGAAGGTTGCGTTCATATTGTTCTCGTAATACTCGAGGGGCTTGGAGCAACTCTCTCCCACCGCCTTGAGTCCGGCGAAGTGAATCACGGCATCTATCGTGTGTTCCTCAAAAATCCGGTCCATGGCCTTGCGGTCCCTGACGTCCGCCTCCACAAAGGGGACTTCCCTGCCGATTATCTTTGCCACACGATGCAGCGCCTCGGGCTGGGAATTCACAAAATTATCTACAACCACAACCGAATGTCCGGCCTTGTCGAGTTCTACGATGGTATGGCTCCCTATATATCCGGCGCCACCCGTAAGAAGAATATTCATTGTTTAGGATTTATTGCTTGTAAAAGGATTTGTACCACTGTGCGAATTGTCTGAGGCCTTCCCTCAGCGGTATGGATGGCTTGAAGCCGAAATCCCTCTCAAGAGGAGTGGCATCAGCCATAGTTATCGGGACGTCCCCCGGCTGCATCGGCACCTTTTCGATGTGGGAGTTCAGGTCGAAATCTGATGGAAGCACACCCGCACTTATCAGTTCCTCTGCAAGTGTCTGCACGAAATCGAGCAGATTCTCGGGATTGCCGCCGCCTATGTTATAGACCTTGTGGGGTGCTACGGGAAGACCGTCCGCCCCCATAACTCTCTCGGGAGGGGCCGCCATAACCCTTACCACCCCTTCGACGATATCATCCACGTAGGTAAAGTCCCGCTTGCAGTCGCCGTAATTGAAAAGCCGGACGGTCTCCCCCTTCACGAACTTGTCGGTGAAGCCGAAGTAAGCCATATCGGGACGGCCGGCGGGGCCATAAACCGTAAAGAAACGGAGTCCGGTGGAGGGTATGTTGTAGAGCTTGGCGTAGGAATGAGCCAGCAGTTCGTTGCTCTTTTTGGTTGCGGCATAGAGGCTTACGGGCGAATCCACCCTGTCGTCGGTACTGTAGGGAACTTTGGAGTTGCTTCCATAGACGCTGCTGCTGGAGGCATATACCAGATGCCGCACCCCGCTCTGCGAATTGTCGTATGAGTGGCGGCACGCCTCCAGGATATTGAAGAATCCCACGATGTTGCTCTCTATGTACGCATCGGGATATTCTATGCTGTAGCGCACCCCAGCCTGTGCTGCAAGGTTCACCACAACTGACGGCCGATACATTTCAAACGCCCCTTTCACCAGATTCTTGTCTGCAATGTTTCCCTCGAGAAACACGAATCTCGACCCGTAACCCACGAGCTGCGAAAGACGCCACTGCTTGAGGGAGATATCGTAATAAGAGTTGAGATTATCTATCCCGACCACCACCGTTTTCGGATTGTCGTCAAGTACCCGTCGGGCGAGGTTGAATCCTATAAATCCCGCCACACCGGTTATCAATACTAAGTCCATAGTGCGAAATTAGACAATATCTTCGGATTAGGAAATTATGATATTGCAAAAAAGAGGGCAATCTTGCGACGCCCTCCCTTAAATCTATTATGTTGCTCGGAAAACCGGAATTAGTTCTGGTTTTTCTTGCCGTAACGGCTGTAGAATTTGTCAACGCGGCCGGCGGTGTCAACGAGTTTGACTTTACCGGTGTAGAACGGGTGGGATGTGTTGGAAATCTCGACCTTTACTACGGGATACTCAACGCCTTCAACAACGATGGTCTCTTTTGTGTGAGCGCAGGAACGGGTGATGAAAACGTGATCGTTTGACATATCCTTGAAAGCAACACGACGGTAACTTTCGGGATGGATTCCTTTCTTCATAACTTTATTTTTTAAATTTTCTAAA
>JABUTP010000049.1 GCA_021443625.1 Bacteroidales bacterium
TTGCTGCCTGGGCGGTCATTCCGGCCACTTCCTCAATCTTGTGGATGGCTTCGTTGTGGAGCTGCTCGTATTCCTCCTTCTTCTTGTTGAGGAGTTCGAGCTGGTTCTTGAGATTCTCCTTGATCTGGTCGTTTTCCTTGATTTTGCGGGCAAGTTCGTTGCTCTGCTGCCCGATGCTCATCTCTTTCTGCTTCACCTTCGTCTCGAGTTGGTGGAGCTGATTGTTCTTTTCGTTTATGAAGGCCTCGTGCTCGCTCTTGAGCTGAAGGAACTTTTCCTTGGCCTGGAATATCTTCTCTTTCTTGATGTTCTCGCCCTCCAGTTCAGCGGTCCTGATAATCTCAGAACCTTTCTTACGCAAAACGACATTACGGATGAGAATATAGATTCCTATGCCGGCTGCGGCCGACACGATGACAATAATTGGAATTAACATTGATTGCATTGAGTGTGTGTATATTATGGTTATTAAATAGTCTGTCCTTCCTTACGTCGTTTGAAAAAGAATCTCTGTTGCGCAGACCTATGCCGCGACTCGGGATGTCTTCCATTCTTAAAGGACAATACACAAACTCTGCTTCGTATTATGAAAAAAAGCCGTTAGTCAAACCGGGTCCGTCCAAAAAATCTTAAAGTAAAGATTTGAGCTCCGGCGTTATGTACCGCAATCTTCCAACGTCTCCGCTATCGGAAATCCCCCTTGCGGGGTAACCCAGGCCTGATTTTGGCTGCCGAGTGGACTCTGTTGAATAGTTTAGTGTTGATTTTGGCTGGTAAAAGCTTGGCTAACGGCCCGATAAATATTCTTCCAATCTCCTGTCCAGGGCGTCGATTTCTTCCTTGACCGCCTTGAACTCCTCTTTCTGTTCAAGAGTGATATGACTCACCATGAATTCCAGCATAACAATGCTCAGTATATCCTGCATCTCCCTGTTGGAATATCTCTCCATATAGGCTTGAACCTTCTCCTCAATCCTCCTTGCAGACTCTCTGACTCTCGCCTCATTGCCCGGCTGAACCTTGAAAGAATAGGGACGCAGACCTATCGAAACGTTCACTGTAACTTTTTGTTCATCCATCAGTTGGTTCCTCCCTATACTTTAACCGTTCAACATTGCCACACATTTGTCAAGCTCAGCCATCACCGCATCCAACCGCTCCCGTGCCTGCTGTCCATCTATCGACGAGCTCTTTATCGCATCCGCCAGTTGTGTATTATCCAGTTTTTGTTGTAGTATTCTGTTCTGTTGTTCTAAATTTTTTATTTTGGTTTCACAAGCTTCCAGCTTCTGACGGCAGGCAATCAAGTCGGCAGAGAGATCCGCGGAGCGTTTCTTCTCTGACTCGTACATCGAGATAAGTTTCTCGACTTTTGCGCAAATGCCTTCCAAATGCTGTACGCCCATATTATTTCAGTGTAAATTGCCCACGAAGTTAAACATTATTTCATAATTTGACAACCGCTTTGCGGGATTTGCCGTCAACATAGACAAAAAGGTCGCTGTCAAACTCCACCACCTTGAACCACTTCCCCTCCTTCAGGGTCGGCAGGGCGTCCAGCATCTCCTGGTTGAAAATCCCTTTTCCGCGTGTGGGGTCTATCGACAGATAGCCCACACCCAGCGACGTGACGTTCTGGAAGAAGTGGGTTCCCTGACTCGACTCGATGTTGAAATTCTCAAGCGCCATCTCCACTATGACCTTGGCCTCAGAAATGTGCCCCCATTTGACCGGAACGCCGAGATTGGGGTCCGAAGAACCCCACCGTCCGGTCCCGACCAGCACATATTCCTCCCCGCGGCTCTTCATTTCGGCATTTATCCGGTAGAGTTCGTCTGCTATCTCGAGGGTAACGAGCGGCGAGAACTTGTCAAAGTCCATATACACGACGTTCCGGATGCCCTTCATCTGTCCCACACCCAAAGCGCAGTCGGAATAGATGACCGCATCGGACACGTCGATTTCGTCCCAGTCGATATGGGACTCGTCCATTTCGCTTATGATGGGGCGGATCTGCAGAAAGTTGAAAATGGCGGGAGAGCCGGGCGGCACGTCCATATCCACCGCGAACTCAATCTCTACCGGGCACCGGAGTTCCTCCTCTCCTATCTTGAGCAGGTCATTGACTATCTGCGCGAGGGGGAGGGTGTTGTATTTCAGGATACGGTTGAACGTAATGACGCGGTACGAATCGCAGAAAGTGGGTCCTTCGCTGATACGGTTGTTGGTGTAGTCGAAATAAGAACAGACGTGGCGCGCATTGCGCATTCCGGAAACTTTGCTGATGGGGAGCGTCTCGATGTTCACGGCATCATCTGTCGAGGGCACAAAGCGCTCGGGATCGAGATTCAGCGCCATAATGGAAGTCTGGGCATCACTTATGGTAAGTTCCACGGTGGATGTCTGGAGGGTTTTGTCGGGATGGACCGGACAGAATCGAAGTGTCTTGCCCCCATCGACAACCGCTTTGCCCAAACCCATCACCACATTGCAGACACCGTCTTCGGGCTGCTCATAACCGAGCGGATAGAGATTCAGGGATCGCGCCACTCCCGACAATGTAGGGAAATAATAACCCCCTTCCTCGGTGCCGCACACCTCCTGAATCAGCACCGCCATCTTTTCCTCCGAAAGGTTGTTCTGGGAGGTCTGGATGTAGGCCTTGGACGAGGCGAAATAAACCGAGGCATAGACGCTCTTTATGGCCCTGATGAGCATCCGGAGCATCTGGTCGTCATCTTCGCAACGGGGTATCATATAGGTGGAATACACCCCCGCAAACGGCTGGAAATTGGAATCCTCAAGTTTGGACGACGACCTTATGGCCAGCGGCTTGCTGCACTTGGACACGAATTTCTTGAGCTTGCCGTAGAGCGAACCGGGCAGAATCGAGTTAAGGAATTCCGACAACAGGTTTTCATCGGAAGTCTCTTTCGAAATAATGTATTTGAGGCCGTTAATCTGAATGAATTCGTCGAAATAGTCGGTGGCGATGACCACGCTTCTCGGTATCGTCACCTGAACGTTGGGGTAGCGTTCAAAGAAGTCGTGCCTTGCCAGGATGCTGTTCATAAAGGCGAGTCCGCGGGCCTTGCCCCCTATGGAACCGTTGCCAATCTTTGCAAATGCGATGGTGGAGCGGTAGGTTTCCTTGTCAAACTGCGCCACCACGCCCTGTCCCAGCTGAACCCTGTAACTCTTGATGAGCGACACGATGGCGTCGCGGTGCTCCTGGGTGCTGCTGAACTGGCTGCTGTCAAAGCTGCGCAATATCTTGGCGATGGGGAACAGACCCCTCGCATAGAGCCATTTGGAGAGTTTCATCTGCGAGAGATGCCGCTCCAGGTCCTCATCCGGCACCACCTCTATGAGTTTCTGCATCTGATAAAGGTCGTGGGCCTTGCCCAGCACCTCGCCGTCTTCGGAAGTGAACACGAAGTCGCCGAATCCGAATTCGCTCAGGATGATGTTCTGCAACTCCGGAAGGAGGGTTTTGCTGGTTTTGGATATGAAGTTCACCCCCAGCGAACGGGCCAGCTCCGCGCTGTCCTGGGACGACTGCATTATGACGGGCATCCACGGTGTCTCGCTCTTGACCATCCGGCAAATCTCCGCACCGGCATCGGCTTTCTCCGTTTCGGCCCTGTCCCCCTTGTTTATGACCATACCCAGGTCGGTAATCACCCCGAGGAGATTGTTGCGGTATTTTCGGTAGAGTTCCACCGCCTCCGAATAACTGGTGGCCAGGAGAATCTTGGGGCGGGCCCGCTTGCGGCTCACAAGTTGCTGCTCGTTGTAGGCATCCTTGATGAATTCGCGGTTCTGCTCCAGCAGAATGCGGTACAGCTCGGGAAGGTAGGTAGAGTAGAACCGGAACGAGTCTTCTGCCAGAAGGATTGCCTGCACGCCCCCGTCCACTATGTCGGACTCCGCATTGAGCCTATCCTCCATCAGTTTGATGATGGCCATAATGAGGTCGGCGTTGCCGTGCCAGCAGAAGATATTGTCAATCGCGTCGCAGTTGTGGTCCTGAATGCGGCGGTGGAGTTCCCTTGAGTAACTGGTGAGCAGCACCACCGGCAGGTCGGGATATTTCTCCTTAACGATGGCCGAAAAGTCGAACACGTCGGGCTGCCCCACGTTGTACATTGTGATGATGAAATCGAACTGCGCCCCCTCTTCCAGAAGGGAGAGCGCCTCCTTTGTGGAACCGACTCTGGTAAGGGACGGAGGGTTGCTCATATTGAGTTCCCCGTATTCCTTGATGATCTGCGAGTCGATGCGTCCGTCCTCTTCCAGGGTATATCCGTCGTAACTGCTGCAGACCAGCAGAATGCGGTGGATACGGTATTGCATGAAATTATGTGTCTGGTTGCTCATATATATATTCCCGGTTTGAATTCCTTTGAATTTCAAAATTAGGCATTATTTTGGGAATATGCACAACGAAAGGGAGCAGACGCTGCAATCTGCTCCCTTGTCGATGGTGATATGCGTCCCGCCTTACGGGCAAGCGCCCGACTGCGGAAGAATCAGCCTAATACCCGCTCTCGGAGATGCATTCTACCGAGAAGATGCCTTCCCCGGCCTTTGTCTTGGTAACGTTAAGATTGTAGGTGTACTCGTAACCTGCTTCCCAGGCAGCACTTTCAATCTTCTTGGATTTCGTGGTGCCGTCCTTCAACTCAATGGTGATTTCGAGAGGATTCTCGGCAGAAAAGGTCTGCGGGATGAGGTACATGCTTCCGTTGCCGCCAGTCATGGTCTTAGGCCGCCAAGGATTGCCGCCTTGACTCCAAGTGATGACGCCGGCACTGGTGTATTCCAAATTTCCCGACTCATACGTACCACCTACCTTCAAGGAAGAGATTTCACCTCCGCTCTTGTCAACAAAGGTAATCTTTGAGAGTGTATGTTTGAATGTGAGACGCAGAATATCATCTACCACCACATCCGTCTGAGACTGTCGGCTATACGCAATCATGAAGTCCGTCTGTTGGGCAGCATCGAGCATCTTGTCATAACTGAGATAAGACACCTTGAATAAATCTTCTTCATCCGCTCCACCATGGGCAGTCGCCTGAAGATTAGGCAGTGACGTTCCCCAGTTCGTACACGCCCAGAACTTCGATAGGACCGTACCCTCTTCCCACTTAAACTGAGCCTTATGCCACTCGGGATTATCCTCTACCGTACTTCCTCCTTCCACAACATAATCTCCATTATCTCTTAGGGTGTACTTTTCCCAATTTTGGGCACCTTTGGAGGAAGTATAATATGAAATTCCAGCGGCACCATGTTCATTTCCGCCCCTGTACCACCCGAACAAATAGAAATACTCTGGACCATTACCCAAGGCCTTTGTAACAATCTCTCTGTGCTCAACATCCACACGAAACCTTAAAGAGCTTGAGGTTCTTGAAGGGTTCTCAATCTTCTCGCATCCGAGTGTGACCATAATCATAACGGCCATTACAATAATCTGCTTAAACAAACGCATAATTTCTGCTCCTCCTAAAAATCTAAATCGGTGAATCCTCCATCCTTCCACGGCTCTGTCTCCACACTTGACGATGTGGGATGCAGATTGTCTGTTTTTTCCGTGGAGGCTGCGCAGAGACCCTCGGTCTCGATAATTGTACAAATTGTCGTCGGGGAGACATATTTCCCCCTAAAAACCCCTGTTGTTTTCACTTTTGACTGTTCGGCTATTTATGTTTGCTACTACTGTTGTTTTTCTGCCAATTTTCCTCAAATTACGCCGTATAATAGGTGATTCGAAGACTTAACGGGGGGGGGTAAATATCACATTTACAATACATTATCGCGATTTGCCGAATTCTTACCCCTTATTTGACACTGCAAACGTATAATGTTTCCGAGAGAAGCTGTCGGCAATTTTTGGAAACATTTGAAGAATTGTTATTTTATAGCGGATTTTGTCGGATTATGACTAAAAATGAAGGGATCGAAGCGGTCCCAAAGAGGCTTCATCAGCCCCCTGAAAACAAGAAAGGCCGACCTTTCAAGGCCAGCCTTTCCGTTGAATCTGAACGTTGTCAGACTATCTCTTTTCCATCAAAGGAACTGAAGACATTCCTTCGGGACGGTCATAGAGCTCGCAATGGCAGTCTCCGATATGTTTAACCTTGAAGCCGTTGGCCTTGTACTCTTCGTAGTTGAAGGCGTTGAGCTCGTCAATGGCAATCTGATGGAACTTGTCGAAGTCGGGCCACCACTCCCAGCCGCTGCCGAAGTTGTTGTAGAGGAAAGCGTCGGCGCACTGCTTGCCAAGCTCGGGAGTTACGTAGAATGCACCCATAGCGAGGACATTTACACCGTTTCCGGTGATTGCCCTGAAGGCGGCGGGAACTGACTCAACCACACCGGCGTGAACACCGGGGCACTTGCTGGCTGCTATATGGATACCCATACCGGTTCCGCAGAAGATGAGAGCCCTTTCAAATTCCTTCTCGGTAATCATGGCTCCTACGCGGAGACCGATGCGGTGGAACATAAGTTCTGTGTCCTCGGGATCGGAGTCAGCCTTTACGCCGATATCGGTTACGGTCCAACCTTTCTTCTCAAGATATTCCTTGATTGCCTCTTTGAGGGGATAGCCGGCAAAGTCAGCGGCCATCAGAATTTGTTTGTCTGCTACAGTTTTCATTTCAGTGTTTCTTAAAAATGTTTTGATAAAGGTAGGTATTTTTTGAAACTCCCGCAAACTTCGCGGTGCAAAAATTTGAGGGGTGATTATTTTTCCAAAAAGATGCAGTCAAACTGGCGTTATGGCGGTATTTTTGCATTACGCGCAAAATCCCCTGATGCAAGGGTACCATATTTGAAAACACTATCGTTGAAAGCGCCATATTTTATATGAAAAAGAAACTCCTTCTCCTGTTTGTATTCTCGTTATGTCTTAACGCTGTCTCCAGCCTCAGCCATACGGCTGTGGCGCAGTCGCGCGGCACCATCACCTTCTCGGTGGTTGACTCCCTCTCAAGGGAGCCGGTGGGTTATGCTGCCGTCCTGCTCTACCCTGAGAAAGACACCGTGGCCGCATATTACGGACAAACGGACATTGACGGTAAGGTCACCATCGACAAAATAAAGAAAGGTGTCTATACTGTCCGCACCGAACTGCTGGGATACGTCACCCGGACCCAAAAAGTGAGCGTAGAGGGCGGAACCCAGGATTTGGGCACGATAGCGATGCAGGAGGACTACAAAATGCTCGAGGGAGCCAAAGTCACCGCCACCGGCAACTCCATCATCATCAAGCAGGACACCATAGAATATATAGCATCCAGCGTAAAACTCGGCACTAACGCCGTGCTGCTGGACCTGCTGAAAAAACTCCCCGGCATAGAGGTTGACGAAGACGGCAACGTGAAGGCGCAGGGAGAGACCATCACCAGAATAACGCTCAACGGCAAGACCTTCTTCCTCAACGACCCCTCCATTGCCACCGACAATATCCCGGCCAACATCATCGAGAAGGTGCGCGTGATAGACAAAAAATCGGAGCAGGCGATTTTCTCCGGAATAGAGGATGACAACAAGGAGAAGGTAATCGATGTCAAGACCTATTCGGGTATGGGCGACGGCTGGATAGGGAACTTTACCGGCGGACTGGGTACAGACCTTCCGGCCGCAAACAAGGAGTCGATTTTTGAGAACACCTCCGACCTGCGCTACAACGGCTCGGCGATGTTGGGCCGCATACAGGACAAGAACCAGATATTCTTCATCGGCGGAGGCAACAACGTCAACGAAGGGGCGTTCGGCCGCCGCAACAGGGGCGGTATGGGAGGCGGCTCCGG
>JABUTP010000004.1:0-21085 GCA_021443625.1 Bacteroidales bacterium
GGGATGCTCACCGACTCCCGCAGTTTTGTCAGTTATCCCCGCCACGAATATTTCCGCCGCATCCTTTGTTCAGTCCTCGGCGAAGACATCGAGAAGGGGAAACTTCCCGCCTCGGAAATAGAGTTCATCGGCAAGATGGTGGAGGACATATCCTACAACAATGCTAAAAACTATTTCAATTTCTAACTTTGGGAGTTTGTAACAAACTATGGCAAAAATCATAACATTCGGAGAGATTATGCTCCGGCTCAGTCCTGAAGGAAACGACAGGTTCATCCAGACAGATGCCTTCCGCATCATCCCCGGAGGCGGCGAGGCCAACGTGGCTGTAAGCCTCGCCAACTACGGACACGACTCGTGCTACGTCACCAAACTGCCTTCCCACGAAATAGGCCAGATTGCGCTCAACGCTCTGCGCAGATATGGTGTCAACACCGGCTACATCAGCCGCGGCGGGGACCGCATCGGCTTGTACTATGCCGAAACCGGCGCCTCGATGCGACCGTCCAAGGTCATTTACGACCGCGCCCACTCCGCCATTGCGGAGGCCGATCCGAAGGATTTCGACTTTGACGCAATAATGGAAGGGGCCGCCTGGTTCCACTGGTCGGGCATTTCACCCGCCATCTCCGACAAGGCTGCAGAGCTGACCAGACTTGCCTGCGAAGCGGCCAGACGCCACAATGTCACGGTGAGCGTTGATCTCAATTTCCGCAAGAAACTCTGGACAAGCGAAAAGGCCATCTCGGTGATGCGCCCCCTTATGAAATACGTTGACGTCTGCATCGGCAACGAAGAGGATGCGGAACTCTGCCTCGGCTTCAAACCCGAAGCCGACGTCGAGGCCGGCAACACCGATGCCTCCGGCTACGAGGGCATTTTCAGACAAATGATGCAGGAGTTCGGCTTCAAATATGTCGTTTCGACCCTCAGGGAATCCTTCTCCGCCACCCGCAACGGCTGGAAAGCCCTCATCTACAACGGCAGGGAGTTCTACCAGTCGAAACGTTACGAGATTGACCCCATCATCGACCGCGTGGGAGGCGGAGACTCATTCTCCGGCGGCCTCATCCACGGAATGCTCAAGTACGAAGGCGACCAGGCCGCTGCCCTCGAATTTGCAGTGGCGGCTTCGGCCCTCAAACATACAGTCAACGGCGACTTCAATCTCGTGAGCGAAGCCGAGGTGCTGAGTCTTGCCGGAGGCAATGCGAACGGACGCGTACAACGATAAAACTGTAATGATATGGCAAAATACAGCAAATCAGAAGTCATCAGAACGATGAAGGAGACCGGTATGGTCCCCGTATTCTATAACTCCAGCCCGGAGATTTCAAAGAATGTGCTCAAGGCGTGCTACGATGGGGGCGTCAGGGCATTCGAATTCACCAACAGGGGCGACTTCGCCCAGGAGGTGTTCGGCGAACTTGTAAAATATGCCAACAAGGAGCTCCCGGGAATGATAGTGGGCATCGGCTCGGTGGTTGACCCGGCAACGGCGGCGATGTATATCCAGCTCGGCGCCAACTTCGTTGTGGGGCCCCTCTTCAACCCTGATATAGCCCCGATATGCAACCGCAGGCTGATTCCCTACTGCCCCGGCTGCGGCACCGTTTCGGAGGTGGGCAGGGCGCAGGAACTCGGCTGCGACATCTGCAAGGTGTTCCCCGGCGACGTGCTCGGCCCCGCATTCGTGAAAGGGCTGCGCGCCCCCATGCCTTGGAGCCAGATTATGGTGACGGGCGGCGTGAAGCCCACCCGGGACAACCTTCAGGGGTGGTTCTCTGCGGGCGTCACCTGCGTGGGAATGGGGAGCAACCTCTTCCCCAAGGAGGTCATCGCCGCAGGCGAATGGTCCAAAATCACATCTCTATGCAAAGAAGCCCTCGACATCATCAAGGAAATACGATAAAACCCAGAAATATGAATACTCAAGCCAAACTTATGAGCAACTGGCGCTGGTGGCTCTGTTCGCTGCTGTTCGTGGCGACCACCGTCAACTATCTTGACCGTCAGGTACTCTCGCTGACCTACGAGAACTTCATAAAGCCGGAATTCGGATGGACCGATGCCAATTACGGTACCATCACCAGCTTCTTCTCCATCTTCTACGCCATCTGCTGCCTCTTCGCGGGGAAGTTCGTGGATTGGATGGGAACCAAGAAAGGTTATCTGATAGCCATCGGAGTATGGTCTGTCGGCGCCTGCCTGCACGCTGCCTGCGGCTGGGGCACCGAACTTATCACCGGCGCAAATCTCAAGGCCCTTGAAGTCGGTTCCAACGCCGCTCTCGCCGTCGCCACCACCTCCGTATATCTGTTCCTGCTGTGTCGCGGCGTCCTCGCCCTTGGTGAGGCAGGAAACTTCCCTGCAGCCATCAAGGTGACCGCCGAATATTTCCCCAAGAAAGACCGTGCGTTCGCCACTTCCATCTTCAATGCGGGTGCCTCTGTAGGTGCTCTCGCAGCCCCTCTCTGCATCCCCGCACTTGCCAACAAGTGGGGTTGGGAGATGGCGTTCATCATCATCGGTGCGCTGGGCTTCGTATGGATGTTCTTCTGGGCATTCATGTATGACAAGCCCGAGAAGAGCAAACACGTCAACGCAGCCGAATTGGAGTACATCCATCAGGACGATGCCGCCGAGGCGGCTGAGAAGGCTGCAGAGACGGAGACATCTGCCGGCGAGCCCAAGATTTCCCTCTGGAAATGTTTCAGTTTCAAGCAGACCTGGGCATTCATCGTAGGCAAGTTCTTCACCGACGGCGTATGGTGGTTCTTCCTCTTCTGGGCACCGTCATACTTCAGCAACCAGTTCAACGCTCCCGTCACCAAACCCCTCGGGCAGGCCCTCATCTTCACTCTCTACGCGATTGTGACGGTGGTCTCCATCTTCGGAGGCTACCTTCCCAAAGTCTTCGTTGACAAGAAGGGGATGAATCCTTATAACGGACGTATGCTTGCGATGCTCATCTTCGCATTCTTCCCCATTTGCGCACTGCTTGCCCAACCCCTCGGAATGCACTTCAACAGCCCTTGGTGGCCCGCCGTCCTCATAGGTCTCGCAGCCGCAGGACATCAGGCGTGGAGCGCCAACCTCTTCTCCACCATCGGAGACATGTTCCCCAAGGCAGCCATCGCCACCGTAACCGGCATCGGTGCATTTGCGGGCGGTGTAGGTTCAATGATAATCCAAAAGGTTGCCGGAAATCTCTTCACCTACGCGGAGAATGCCGGCAGTGCATTCACCTTCCTCGGTTTCGAAGGGAAGCCCGCCGGGTACTTCATCATGTTCTGCTTCTGCGGCATCGCCTACCTGGTGGCCTGGGGCATCATGAAATCCCTGGTTCCCAAGTATTCGCCCATTGAGCAGTAACGGCTTTGGAACAATGCGGCTCTGAACCGCCCTTAAACAGAAGGGGGCCCCGATGAAGGGCCCTCTTCCGTTATTTGTATCTCTTTTCCTTGACTGCCACCAGCTTTTCCTTCAGGATTCCCGCACATTCGGTAATGGCATTTTCGAACGTGTCGGCGTTGCGTTCCACAATCACCTCACTTCCCGGAACAAACACCCTGACTCTGACATTCTTGTTGTCGGGATCGGGCAACAGCGACAGATCCACCTCGCAGCCGACCACCTCCTCATAGAACTTGTCCACCTTTCCCAGCTTCTTGTCGATGAAGTCCAACAGTTTCTGATCTGCGTCGAACTTGATTGATTGAACCTTAATTTCCATTTGTACCTCCTTTTTTTGCCCTTGGATGGGCGGTTAAATAAGTGCTTTTGAGTTTTTCGAACGAATTGTGGGTATAGACCTGTGTTGCCGCGAGCGACGAATGGCCCAGAATCTCCTTTATGCTGCTGAGATCCGCCCCCGCGTTAAGCAAATGCGTGGCGAGTGAATGTCTCAGGACGTGAGGCGATTTGCGGGCGCTGAATCCGTCTCTTCCGGAAAATTCCCGCCTTACCAGATTGTTCACAAAAGCCGGATACAACGGCTTCCGACTGTCGGTTAGGAAGAAATATCCCGATGGGTTTTCAACCCCTTCATCGTTCATCTTATTCAAATATAATGATAATTCGCGGCAAATCCTATCGGGAACCGGAATTTCTCGCTCCTTGTCACCCTTTCCTATAACCCTGATGACCTTGCGGCCGGGGTCGAAATCGCGGATTTTAAGGGCGCAGAGTTCGCTGCGGCGCATTCCGGTGACGTACAGAAGAAGGATTATCATATCGGAGCGCAATTCGCCGAAAGGAACCTACCCGCTGTCTGCCCGCGATTGGGCCCTCTCTTCAAAATAACTCTCCAGAGTCGCTTCCGTATAGAAAACCGGCAGCCGGCGGTTTTCTTTGGGGCGATAAACCTTGCGGACCGGATTTGCGGCAAGACGGCCGCCACGCACCAGCCAGTTGCAGAAACTGCTGAGCGCCGACAGCTTGAGGTTCACCGTGCGGGGCGAGAGTCCCCCCTCTATGGCGCTTGCCACGTATCCCCGGATGAGATTTTTGGTCAACGCCTCCAGAATCTCCGCCTCCGAAAGGGCATCGGGAGTTTTGCCGTCATAGACAAATGCATAGTAATCGCGCAGGGCCTCCCCGTACAATGCCGCCGTCCGTGGGCTGTACCGCTTCTGGTTTGATATGTAATCCAAAAATCCGTCCGTCATAATGAACCTCCGCTTCTAACAAATTTACGCAAAACCTGACTGATAAAAAAATTTGCCCGTTAGAAAAAGTTGGTTACCTTTGCATCCGCTAAAAAAAGGAGGTGTAACAACAGTATGATCATAGTTCCCATCAAAGAAGGCGAAAACATCGAACGCGCCCTCAAGAAATTCAAACGCAAATTCGAAAAGACCGGCATCGTAAAAGAACTCCGCAGCCGTCGTGAATTCCAGAAACCTTCTGTAAAGAACAGAATGAAGATGCAGAAGGCCATCTATGTTCAGCAGTTGCAGCTCCGCGACGAGTAAAAAAATCGGACCCCAAGGGCCCGATTTTTTTTGCAATGTATCTACAAAAAACCATCGGTCGGAAATCACATTCCGACCGATGGTTTTGTTCAGGGGATTCTGTTATTCACCGAGGATTTCCATCACTTTGATGGCACTCATGGCGATACGGGTTCCGGGGCCGAAGATTGCTGCAGCACCGGCCTTGTAGAGGAAGTCGTAGTCCTGGGCGGGGATTACACCACCGACGGTTACGATAATGTCCTCACGTCCGTACTTCTTGAGTTCTGCAATAACCTGAGGCACGAGAGTCTTGTGTCCGGCTGCAAGGGACGATATTCCGATAACGTGAACATCGTTTTCAACGGCCTGCTTCACGGCCTCTTCGGGAGTCTGGAACAGAGGGCCCATATCCACGTCAAAACCGCAGTCGGCATAGCCGGTACCTACGACTTTGGCTCCGCGGTCGTGACCGTCCTGACCGAGTTTGGCTATCATGATACGGGGCTGGCGTCCTTCGCGCGCTGCGAAAGCGGCAACCATCTCCTTGGCCTTCTCAAATTCGGCATCGCTCTTGACTTCTGAAGAATAAACACCTGTATTCATACGTATAACAGCTTTATAACGACCAACCACCTTTTCGCAGGCGTCGGAGATTTCACCTAATGTAGCACGTACCTTGGCAGCCTCCACTGCAAGTTCGAGGAGGTTTCCGTTACCCTCGGCCACGGCCTTGGTAATGGCTTCGAGAGCGGCCTTCACGGCAGCCTCGTCGCGGGTTGCCCTCAGCTGGCGGAGGCGCTCAACCTGACTTTCGCGAACCTTGGTGTTGTCCACGTCGAGAATCTCGATGGGATCCTCGTGGTCGAGGCGGTATTCGTTGATACCGATAATCTTCTCAAGACCGCTGTCGATGCGGGCCTGCTTGCGGGCAGCCGCCTCTTCGATGCGAAGTTTGGGAATACCGGTCTCGATGGCCTTGGCCATACCGCCGAGTTCCTCAACTTCCTGGATGAGTTTCCAGGCTGAGTCGGCGAGTTCCTTGGTGAGACTTTCAACATAGTAGCTGCCTGCCCAGGGATCGACGCTGCGGCACACATTGGTCTCTTCCTGGATGTAAATCTGGGTATTGCGGGCAATGCGGGCGCTGAAGTCGGTGGGAAGGGCGATGGCCTCGTCGAGAGCGTTGGTATGGAGACTCTGGGTGTGTCCCAAAGCGGCTCCCATAGCCTCGATGCAGGTACGGGCCACGTTGTTGAACGGATCCTGCTCGGTAAGGGACCAGCCGGATGTCTGGCTGTGGGTACGAAGGGCAAGACTCTTGGGGTTCTTGGGATTGAACTGGCTTACAATCTTGGCCCAGAGCATACGGGCGGCACGCATCTTGGCAATCTCCATGAAGTGGTTCATACCGATGGCCCAGAAGAACGAGAGACGGGGTGCGAATGCATCTACGTCGATGCCGGCCTTGATACCGGTGCGGAGATACTCCAGACCGTCGGCAAGGGTGTATGCCATCTCAATGTCGTTGGTGGCACCCGCTTCCTGCATATGGTAGCCGCTGATGGAGATCGAATTAAACTTGGGCATATACTTGGAGGTATAGGCGAAGATGTCACCGATGATTCTCATTGAGAACTCGGGGGGATATATATAGGTGTTGCGCACCATGAACTCCTTGAGGATGTCGTTCTGGATGGTACCTGCCNTAGGTGTTGCGCACCATGAACTCCTTGAGGATGTCGTTCTGGATGGTACCGGCCATCTCCTCGAGCTTGGCGCCCTGCTCCAGACCGGCAACGATGTAGAATGCCATGATGGGGAGCACCGCACCGTTCATAGTCATTGAAACGGACATCTTGTTCAGGGGAATCTGGTCGAACAGCACCTTCATATCCTCCACGGAGCAGATGCTTACGCCGGCCTTTCCCACGTCACCCACAACCCTGGGATGGTCCGCATCGTATCCGCGGTGGGTGGCAAGGTCAAACGCCACCGAAAGACCTTTCTGTCCGGAGGCGAGGTTACGACGGTAGAATGCATTGGATTCCTCGGCTGTGGAGAAGCCCGCATACTGGCGGATGGTCCAGGGACGCATCACGTACATTGTCGAATAGGGGCCGCGCAGATACGGAGCAACACCGGCTGCATAGTCAAGGTGCTCCATATTCTCCAGGTCTTTTTCGGTATAGATAGGCTTCACGTCTATCTTCTCGGCTGTATGCCAAAGTTGTTGCGACGATGCTGCGGCAGTTCCGGCAGCCTTGCCGTCAAGTTTGATATCTTTGAAATCTGGTCTCATAGTGCTTCCTCCTTACAATTTGGCAATGCCCAGACGATCTTCGTATTCGCGAAGGGTTTCGAGCACATTGCATCTTACGTGGATATAATCTTTAACTCCGGCTTCCTCAAGTTGCGGCCTGCATTCGGGGTCACCTGCCACCACAACGATGGCGCGGCCTCCCACTTTGGCTGCAATCTGGGGAACGGCTTCTGCATATTCGTCATCTGCGGAGCAGGCAACTATAATTTCCGCTCCCGATGCGAGGGCTGCCTCGATGCCTTCGTCAACTGTTGCAAAACGGTTGTTATCCACCACCTTGAAGCCTGCCACTGCAAAGAAGTTGCAGCTGAACTGGGCGCGGGCGCGGCACATTGCGAGATTGCCGAAAGTCAGCATGAATGCCGTGGGGCGCTTGCCGCTGCGGTCCGTTGCCAGGCGCAGTGCCTCGAAGGGCTGGCTTCCGCGGTAGGTTTCCAGAGGTTCTGCCACCGGCTCGTGGCCGCCGCAGCAGCATTTTGCAGCACCCTTGGTGACGATTTCGGAAGTGATCTCGTCCGAAGCGGTCTCAAGGAAGTTGGGATACTGGTTGCTGCCGAGTATTGTGTCGCGGCGCTTTGCAATGGCCTGATCTTTCTTGTTTGCCACATCCTTGATGGCTGCCTGGATGGTGCCGGCCTTGAATGCTGCAACATATCCGCCTTCCGCCTCAACACCCTGGAAGATGGTCCAGGCGGTGTTCATTATGGAAGAGGTGAGGTTCTCGAGATAGTAGCTGCCTGCCGAAGGATCGACAATCTTGTCGAAATGGGCTTCCTCCTTGAGTATCGACTGAACGTTCCTTGCGATACGGTTGGAGAACTCGCCGGGGGCGCGGAATGCGTGGTCAAACGGAAGCACCTCGATGCTGTCCACACCTGCGATGGCGGCCGACATTGCCTCGGTTGTACCGCGAAGCATGTTCACGTATGCGTCATATACAGTCTGATTCCACTCGGAAGTCACTGCGTGAACGCAAATCTTCTGAGCCTCGGGGCACTCGACGCCCCAAGCCTTCATTACGTTTGCCCACAGCACGCGGGCGGCGCGGAATTTCGCTATCTCAAAGAAATAGTTGCCGCTGATGGCGAAGGTGAATTTTATGCGCTTGCCAACCTCTGCGGCAGCGATGCCCCTTTCGGTCATGGCGCTGATGAACTCATTTCCCTGAGCCACCGCATAGCCCAATTCCTGGCTTATGCTGGAGCCTGCCGAGTTGAAGAGGGATGCCCCTACACCCACGATGCGGATGAGCGGCCAGTCCTTTACAACTTCAAACTGGGCTGCAAGCTTGTCATACGAAGTTTCGCAGAAATGTCCCTTTCTGGTGAGGGCGCGCAGAGGGCTGTAGTCGAACGATGCCCTTACGGCGCTCTTGTCGGCACCCTGACTCTCGGCGTATTCGACAAAGGCGGACACCAACTCTGCGTGATGTCCGGGGCAGCATCCCGTAAAGTTCACCTCAACGGCAGTGAGGCAGAAGTCTTTGAGAAGAACTGCCATGGCAGCCTTGTCGAGGCCGTCCTTGGGAACGCGGAATCCAACCGACTGAACTCCTTTCATAAGGGCGTCCAATGCCTGACGGTTAGCTTCCTCCCCGCCCAGTTCGGCAACGTTCCAATCCTGGCGTACAAGCCACGAATTGTCGGCGCGGGTACCCCTTACAAAGGGGAATTGGCCGGGTTGAGACCCAATGTGCTCCAGACCCGAAAGGTCTTCGCGGCGATAATAAGGCCGCACGTTGAAACCCTCTTGGGTGCGCCAAACGAGCTTTTTCTCATAGTCGGCACCTTTGAGGTCCTTCTGAATCACCTCTTCCCACTCTGCTGTGGAAACCGGAGGGAATTCAGAGAATAATTTTTCTGTCATAATGCGTTTATGTATGTATTGTTGATTAAGATTCGGGATAAACCTCAGTTGGTCTTGTGCTTGTATTCGACCTTGGCCATCTCTTCGTTGGCCTTGACAATCTTCTTCTCCAACCCCTTTTTGAAAGCGACCATCTTGTCCATAAGGGCGCTGTCGGAAAGGGCCAGAATCTGAAGGGCGAGGATGGCGCCGTTCTTGGCACCGTCAACAGCCATCGTGGCCACCGGAATGCCGGAAGGCATCTGGAGTATCGAGAGAATGGAGTCGATGCCTTTTATGGAGTTGGACGAATTGACGGGAACCCCTATCACGGGAAGTGGGGTGGAAGCCGCAATCACACCCGGCAGGTGGGCCGCTCCACCGGCCGCCGCTATTATCACCTTGATGCCGCGCTCCGCTGCGCCTTCTGCAAATTCGGCAACCTGGCGGGGCACTCTATGAGCACTTAAAGCGTTGATTTCAAAGGGAATTTCCATTTCGTCGAGAAAATCGGCGGCGGGTTTCATCACCGGGAGGTCCGATGTGCTGCCCATAATAATGCTTACAAGAGGTGTCATTTTGCAACTTTTGTCCAATAGAATTTGCAAAAATAGTGTTAAATTTGCACAAACACAAAAGCTTTTATATGGAGCGCATCAAAATCCGCGACAAGTTTTTTGTCCCCTACATAACCAACCGGCAGATAATGTCCGCAGTGGACAACGTTGCAGAAGAAATCAACGCCGATTTTGAAAACAGCGGGGAAGTTCCCATCATTCTCTGCGTGCTCAACGGGGCCATAATCTTCACCGGACACCTGCTTCCCAGGCTAAGGTTCGAGTGCGAACTCGCCGGCATCCGGGTATCCTCCTACAAGGGGACCGTTTCCACCGGAAACATCCGCGAGGTGCTGGGGCTCACCACCGACATCGCGGGACGCACCGTCATCATTGTGGAGGATATAGTTGACACCGGGCAAACCATCTCCAAACTCTGCAAGAATCTCGAAGACCGCGGGGCAAAGGATGTAAGGGTATGCACCCTCGCCGTCAAGCCGGACATCTACAGCAACGAACGCAAGCTCGACTATGTGGGGATGGAGGTTGACAGCAAGTACCTTGTGGGATGGGGGTTCGACTATGACCAGATGGGGCGCAACCTCGATGCGATATATGTTTTGGACGACAAACCTTTCAATAAAATGAAATACTACGTTTTATTAGGCCCTCCGGGTGCCGGCAAAGGCACCATGGCCAAGCTCCTGGTTGAGAAACTGGGTTACAGACACGTCTCCACGGGAGACCTTCTCCGCAAAGAAATATCCGCAGGCACTCCCCTCGGGGCGCAGGCCAAGATTCTCATCGACGGCGGAAATCTTGTTCCCGACGAAATTGTCATCGGAATGATAAGGAATGAGATTGAGAGCAACCCTTCGGCCACCGGCTTCCTGTTCGACGGGTTCCCCCGCAACGTGGCCCAGGCCAAATCCCTCGACGATATGTTGCAGCAGATGGGACAGAGCGTAACCCGCGCCGTCTGCATCTACGTAAGCGACGAAGAGGCGACCCGCCGCATCAAGCGCCGCGCCCTCATCGAAAACCGTATGGACGACACCGACGAGAGCGTCATCGCCAACCGGATGCGCACCTATCACGAAATCACCGAGCCGGTAATCAAATTCTACAAGGATTGCGGCAAATACTTTGAAGTCTCGGCCGACAGCACCATCGAAGAGAACTTCAGGCGGGTATCAAAGGTGATTGACTGAACGTTGCCCGACGGTAAGCGCTAAATCTCCCTGTTCAAGGCGAGCCATATCATATCCTTGAGTTGGGTGATGCCCTCGCCCGAAACCGAACTTATGAAGATATGTTCCACCCCGGCGGGGATGGTGCGTTCCATTTCGCCTTTCAGTTCCTCGTCCAGCATATCACACTTCGTGATGGCCAGCAGCCGCTCCTTGTCCAGGAGTTCGGGGTTGTACTGCCTCAATTCGTTGAGCAGAATCTCATAATCGGCGGCAATGTCCTTGCTGTCCGCCGGCACCATAAAGAGCAGCATGGAGTTGCGCTCGATGTGGCGGAGGAACCGCAGCCCGAGTCCCCTCCCCTCGTGCGCCCCCTCGATGATGCCCGGGATGTCGGCTATCACAAACGATCGGTCGTCACGGTAAGAGACAATGCCGAGACTCGGTTCAAGCGTAGTGAACGCGTAATCGGCGATTTTGGGCCTCGCCGCCGACACCGTCGAAACCAGCGTGGATTTGCCGGCATTGGGAAATCCGACCAGTCCGACGTCGGCCATTATCTTGAGCTCCAGAATATACCATCCTTCCACACCCGGCTCGCCCGGCTGTGCATAGCGTGGCGTCTGGTTGGTCGCCGTCTTGAAATTGTTGTTGCCCAGGCCGCCGCGGCCGCCCGGCACCAATATCACCTCCTGCCTGTCCGAAACTATCTCGCAAATCTGCTCGCCGCTCTCGGCATCGCGGGCCACTGTTCCCAACGGCACCTCCAGGATAATATCCTTGCCGTTGGCGCCGTGGCACAAAGCCCCGCTCCCGCTCTCGCCCGGCTCCGCCTTGACGTGCTTTTTGTAACGAAGGTGTATAAGTGTCCACATCTGCGCATTCCCCCGAAGGATAATGTGTCCTCCGCGGCCTCCGTCACCGCCGTCCGGTCCCCCCTTAGGGATATATTTCTCCCTTCTGAGATGGGAACTGCCCGCCCCTCCCGCACCCGAGGCGCAGAAAATTCGTATGTAATCTATGAAATTGCTGTCTGGCATAAATATCTAATTGACCAAATTCTATAACTGTCATTTCACCGCATCGTCGAAGACGAACTTTTCGGGATGGAAGCCCTTTATGCCCAAATCCTTGTAATGCTGCTGGAGGCGGATCATGTCGCTGCGCAGGTCATCGGTGAGTTCGAATTTCCCGCCGCAGGTGACGGTTTTGGTGCCCCAGTCGTAATATCCGGCATATACCGGCACACCGGCCTCACGGGCAATCTTGTGGAATCCGGTTTTCCAGTGCTTGACGGGCGAACGTGTCCCTTCAGGTGCAAAACTCCAAAGAAACTCGTCGTTGTTCCGGTAGGCGTCTATCATCTGGCGAACCGCCCCCGCACCGCCTCTTGTGGTCTCTTCCAAAGGAATTGCCCCCAGTTTCTTGATGATGGGGCCTACTGGCCAGAAGAAAAAGCTCTGTTTGACAAGGATATGGGCCTGCTTGCCGCAGGCAATGGCATAGAGGGCCGCGATGGGAAAATCCCACACTGTGGTGTGCGGCACTCCCAGAATCAGGGCCTTGGGATCCTGGCAGAACGGCCCCATCTTCCACCCGAGTATCTTGCAAAGAATGAATTCAGCGGTTTTCGGTTTCATCGACAGACGGTTTGTTGGTTAGAGTCTGCAAACTTACATCATTTGCTCCTAACATTCAAAATTGACTTTGTCCATTTTTTCTTTTAATTTTGAAGTGATTTGCGTCGGTCGGCGGCAGGCGGAAGCCCGAGCCGTCCTCCGGCAAGCCCAACCACCATCTAAAACCGATACAACCATGACCAAAAAAATTCTTATCGTAGGAAGTTCCAACACCGACCTCGTAGTCAAGACAGACCATATTCCGGCACCCGGGGAAACCATTCTGGGTGAGGATTGCATAATGGCGGCCGGAGGCAAGGGCGCCAACCAGGCCGTTGCGGCAGCCCGTCTCGGCGGGGACGTCGCTTTCATTGCCAGCGTAGGCGACGATATGTTCGGCAAGCAGAGTCTGGATAATTTTGCCAGGGAGAAAATGGACTGCTCCCACATCAAGACAGTACCCGGCGCATCATCCGGCATCGCCCTCATCTGCGTTGACAAAGATGGGGAGAACAGCATTGTGGTGGCCCCAGGCACCAATTACATGCTAAAACCCGAGGATGTCAGTGAAGACGTGATTCCAGCTGACGGATTTGTGCTGATGCAGCTTGAAATCCCCATTGAGACCATCGAATCGGTGGCCGCCAAGGCAAAGGCCAAAGGCGCCAAGGTCGTCCTCAACCCCGCTCCTGCAACCCCGCTCTCGGAAAAGTTGCTGGACGGATTATATATGATTACCCCCAACAGGGGCGAATGCGCCACTCTCACCGGCATTCCCACCGACACCGACGAAGGGCTTGAGAAGGCGATGTGCCGCTTCCTCGAACTCGGAGTGAAGAACGTGGTGGTCACGCTCGGCTCGAAGGGTTCCTGCTGGAAGAATGCGGAAGGCTCCGGCAAGGTAGCCACGATGAAAGTGAAGGCAGTGGATACCACCGGTGCGGGCGACACCTTCAACGGCGCTCTCTGCGTGGCCCTCTCCGAGGGCAAGACTCTGGAAACCGCAGTTGAATTTGCCAGCCGCGCCGCCGCCATCTCGGTTACCCGTATGGGGGCGCAGCCTTCGATTCCTTTCCGCAGCGAGGTGGAAATGTAACTGAACGGCCGATTTCCGATAATCTTAACACTGACAATATTATGTTCATCATCAATTCTTACTCGCTGGCAGTTGTGTTCTGCTTTGTCACGATGCTCTGCTGGGGTTCCTGGGGCAACACCCAGAAACTCGCCGCCAAAAGTTGGCGCTACGAACTCTTTTACTGGGACTATGTGATAGGCATGGTGCTGTTCTCGCTCCTTCTGGCTCTCACTATGGGAAGTTTCGGAAGCGAAGGACGCCCCTTCTTCCGGGACATCGCCCAGATAGATCCAATGAACATTCTCTGGCTCGTCATAGGCGGCGTGGTGTTCAATGCCTCGAATATACTTCTCAGCGCCTCGACCTCCATCGCCGGCCTCTCGGTGGCATTCCCGCTCGGAGTGGGCCTCGCACTGGTTTTGGGCGTGTTCAACACATATCTTGAAGACCGTGCCCAAGGCACCGCGGGCAACATCCCCCTCCTTGTAATCGGGGTTGTGCTCATTGTGGCCGCGATAATCTGCAACGGCATAGCTTCGGGCAAGAAGGGAGAAAGCAACATCTCCAAAAAAGACAACCGCAAGGGAATCATCCTGGCCATAGTGGCCGGAGCGCTTATGTCGCTCTTCTACAGGTTTGTGGCCCGCAGCATGGACCTCAACAACTTTGCAAACCCTGCAGAAGGTATGGCAACACCCTACACCGCCATATTCATCTTCTCGCTGGGCGTTCTTCTGAGCAACTTCGTGTTCAACACCATAGTGATGAGAAAGCCGTTCGTGGGCGAACCCGTAAGCTACAGACAATATTTTGCCGGCAACGCCAGGACCCACCTCGTGGGAATGCTCGGAGGCGCGATATGGTGCCTCGGTTCGGCTTTCAGTTACATAGCCTCCGGCAAGGCGGGAGCATCCATCTCCTATGCGCTCGGACAGGGAGCCCCTATGGTGGCTGCCATCTGGGGCGTGTTCATCTGGAAGGAGTTTGCCGGTGCATCCAAGAAGGTCAACTGGCTGCTCGGAGCGATGTTCGCCCTGTTCATAGCCGGTCTGGCCCTGATAGTAATTTCCGGCAACTAAAACGCTGTTTGTCCAATAACCATAAAATCCTAAAAACAGATGAAAAGGTTTCTTCCATCTCTGACTCTTGCGGTGGCTTTGGCCGCCTCTTGTGCCCAACCCAAGGCACCTCAGACCGACAGGCTCCAGGTCATCTTCGAAACCGACCTCGGCAACGACGTTGACGATGCGCTTGCTCTGGACCTGCTCTACAAATACCAGGACCAAGGGCTTATTGACATTCTGGCGATAATGATAAACAAGAACGGCACGGCTCCCGCCGAATATGCCGACATCATGAACACCTGGTACGGCCATCAGGTCCCCATCGGCATCATTTTCAACGGAGCCGAGTGCGAAAACGATGGGGTGAATTATGCCAAAGTCGTGGCTGAGATGAGAAACGATGCGGGAGAGCCGGTGTTCGAGCGTTCCGGCATCGACCTTTCAACCCTGCCCGAGGCCCATATCCTCTATCGCGAACTGCTGGCCGGTGCGGCCGACAAATCGGTCAACATCGTGTCTGTAGGCTTCTCCACCAACCTCTCCCGTCTTCTGGACTCACCCGCCGACGAAATATCGTCCCTGACGGGCAGGGAACTGGTTGCGGCAAAGGTGGCGATGCTCTACACAATGGCTGCCCACATGACCGACACCACCTTCCGCGAATACAATGTGGTGAAGGACGTTGCGGCTGCGAAGAATGTCTTCGAAAACTGGCCCACCCCCATAACGAATTCCTCGTTTGAGGTGGGAGCGGAAATACTCTACCCCGCCACAAGCATCGAAAACGACTTCGGCTGGGCGCCGCAGCACCCTCTGGTCGAAGCCTACAAGTCTTACTTGCCGATGCCGCACGACCGCCCCTGCTGGGACCCGACCGCCCTGCTGTATGCGGTTGAGGGCGAGCGCTTTTTCGGCTTGTCCGAACCTGGCTCCCTGCGGGTGAACCCGGACGGCTCCGTGGTTTATGAACCTTCGGAAGATGGTACTTTCCGCTATATCACCGTAACCGACGAGCAGCGTGCCGCCATTAAGCAGCATTTTGTGGAGATGATAACCTCAGTTCCCGCCAAGTACCGGAAATAACCGCCCTAACCTAAGCATAAAAGAAGCCGGCCACAACACTGACCGGCTCTTTTTATTTGCTGACGACACCCGCTACTGGGCTTCCTCCACGTTGTCAATGTCGCTGCGGAGGTTGTCCCTGATGAAGTCCAGACGGAGATTGTCGTTTTCACCCATATAGAATTCGAGCAGATCCGCCACGGGGTCGTCACTTGCAAGATGCACTTTTTCGAGGCGGATATCATCCCCGATGAAGCCCTTGAACTCCGACGGAGAGATTTCTCCAAGACCTTTGAAACGCGTCACCTGCGACGATTTGCCCAACTTTGCCGTGGCCGCATCTTTCTCGGCGGTGCTGTAGCAATAGATGTTCTGGTTTTTGTTGGAAACCCTGAAGAGTGGTGTCTGAAGGATATATAGATGTTCCTGCCTTATCAGGTCGGGGTAAAACTTCAGGAAGAAGGTCAAAAGCAGCAGGCGGATGTGCATTCCATCGACATCGGCATCGGTTGCAATGACCACGTAGTTGTAGCGCAGGTTGGCCAGATCTTCGTCAATATTGAGCGCCGACTGGAGCAAGGCCAGTTCCTCGTTTTCATAAACGTCGGTTTTGGAGGCCTTGTAACTGTTGAGGGGCTTTCCCTTGAGACTGAATACCGCCTGGGTGTTGGTGTCCCTGATTTTCTTTATGGACCCCGAAGCCGAATCTCCCTCGGTGAGGAATATCATCGACTGCTCGCGATGCTCCGACTTGTCGTTGTAGTGGCATTTGCAGTCTGAGAGTTTCTTGTTGTTGAGCGATGCTTTCTTGAGCCGCTCCTTCGCCTCCTTGCGGATACCCTGGATTGCCTTGCGGTCCTTTTCCGACTCGAGAATCTTCTTGAGCATTATGTCGGCGACATCCTTGTGCTTGTGGAGATAGTTGTCCAGTTCGCGGCTGAGGAAGTCCCCCACATATTTCTGGATGGTCACCCCGTCTTTGGACATATACTTGCTGCCGAGCTGCACCTTGGTCTGGGCCTCGAACTCCGGCTCATCTATGCTGATGGCGATGGCACCCACGATGGACTGACGGACATCCTGGGAGGTGAAATCCTTCTTGAAGAAATCCTTGAGGGTCTTGCACACCGCATCGCGGTAGGCCTGAAGATGGGTACCTCCCATTATGGTGTTCTGACCGTTGACAAAGGAGTAGATATTCTCCCCATATTTGTTACCGTGGGTCAGCACCACCTCTATATCTTCACCTGTGAGGTGGATGGGGGGATAGAGGGGTTCCTCGTCGATATTGTCGTTGAGAAGGTCGAGCAGACCGTCGTTTGACTTGAACAGGGTCTTGTTGTAGTTGAGGGAGAGTCCGACGTTGAGATAGGCATAGTTGCGCACCATATTGATGATGAACTCCTCCTGGAACCTGTATCCGTTGAATATCTCGTCGTCCGGCACAAATGAAACCCTGGTACCGTTGTTCTCACGGGTTTCATCTTCCCACTGCTCCACCAGATGGCCGCGGGAGAAGGTTGCGCAGAAGGTGCGCCCGTCACGGAACGACTGCACTGTGAAGTGTTCGGAGAGGGCGTTCACCGCCTTCAGGCCGACACCGTTGAGCCCGACGCTCTTCTTGTAGGTCTTGTCGTTGTACTTGCCGCCGGTGTTCAGCTTGCTCACGGCATTGATGATGCTCTCGAAAGGAATGCCGCGCCCGTAGTCCCTGATGGTCATCGACTTCTCCTCGAGCGAGATGTCAATCCTTTTCCCATAGCCGCTGCGGAACTCATCTATGGAGTTGTCTATCACCTCCTTGGCCAGCACGTAAATACCGTCGGTGGGATTACTGCCGTCGCCTCTTCTTCCGATGTACATCGAAAGGCGCATCCGGATATGGTCGATATCCTCGAGATGGATGATGCTGTCGGCCTCGTATGAACCGGACACCTGATTCTTAATCTGTTCCTCTGCCATAACCTATTTTTGTCTCAAGAATATTTGCAACGGACATCCCTTGAAATCGAAATGTTCCCTCAACTTGTTTTCGAGAAATCTCTTGTACGGGTCACGGACATACTGCGGAAGATTGCAGAAAAACGCAAAAGAGGGGAATTCCGTAGGCAGCTGGGTGATGTATTTTATCTTGATGTATTTGCCCTTGGTTGCCGGAGGGGGATAGTTCTCGATCTCGGGCAGGAGCATCTCGTTGAGCTGCGAGGTGGGAATCTTGCGCGAATAGTTTGCATAGACCTCGGCAGCAGCGTTGAGAACATCCAGGATTCTCTGCTTGTTGATGACAGAGGTAAAAATCACCGGAATGTCGTTGAACGGAGCCAGGCGGGTCAGCAGCGCCTCCCTGTACTCCTTAAGGGTGTTGTTCCCCTTCTGGAGTTTGTCCCACTTGTTCACCACCAGGACGCACCCCTTGCGGTTGCGCTGGATTATGTTGTAGATGGCCATATCCTGCGCCTCCATCCCCTGCTCGGCATCTATCATGAGGATGCACACGTCGGAATTCTCAATGGCGCGGATGGAACGCATCACCGAATAGAATTCCAGATCCTCGGTGACTTTGTTCTTGCGGCGCACGCCGGCGGTATCGACCAGTATGAACTCGTGTCCGAATTTGTTGTAATGGGACGAAATGGAGTCCCTTGTGGTGCCGGCCACCGGTGTCACGATGTTGCGTTCCTCCCCCAGGAGGGCATTGGTCATGGAGGACTTGCCCACATTGGGCTTGCCCACAATGGCGATATGGGGAAGGCGCGGCCCTTCCTCCTCCTGCAGGCGGCTGTCCTCAGGAAGTTTCTCGAGAATCGCATCCAGCAGATCTCCGGTGCCGCTGCCGTTGGCTGATGCTATCGCAAACGGCTCTCCCAAACCCAGGGAGTTGAACTCATACACGCCGTAAATCTTGGCGGGAGTATCGACTTTGTTGACGGCCAGCACCACGGGTTTGCGGGTGCGCCTCAGGATATCTGCAATCTCCGCGTCAAAATCGGTGATTCCGGTCTCGACTTCCACCAGAAAGAGAATCAGGTCGCTCTCCTCTATGGCGGTCATCACCTGCTTGCGGATTTCCGACTCGAACACGTCATCGCTCCCGACCGTGAATCCGCCCGTATCAACCACCGAAAACTCGTGTCCGCACCATTCGCACTTGCCGTAATGACGGTCGCGCGTCACACCCGCCGTGTTGTCCACGATGGCCTGACGCATCCCCACAAGCCGGTTGAACAGTGTGGATTTGCCCACATTGGGTCTTCCTACAATAGCTACTAAATTATTCATAAATCGTTCAATTGTCTAAAAAGCCGGAGTTGCGTACATCCGCACATCCTCGCCCGTGATGGTGTCCCCGCAGAGTATCAGCAGACGTTCCACCACGTTGCGCAGTTCCCTTATATTGCCGGTCCAGGGGAGTTTCTGCAACTCGAGGTACGCCGATTTGTCAACGTTGCGCCTGGCCATTCCGGTCTCCTTGCATATCGTCCTGATGAAATGCTCCACCAGCAACGGAATGTCATCCAGCCGCTGCGACAGGCTGGGCACGTGTATCAGTATGATTCCCAGGCGGTGGTACAAATCCTCGCGGAACGTCCCCTTGGCAATCTCCTCTATCAGGTTCTTGTTGGTGGCGGCGATGACCCGGACATCCACCGAGATATCCTTGTCGCTCCCGACCCTCGTGAGTTTGTGTTCCTGCAGCACCCTCAACACCTTTGCCTGTGCGGCCAGACTCATATCCCCTATTTCGTCGAGGAAGAGGGTTCCGCCGTCGGCCTGTTCAAACTTCCCCTTGTGCTGTTTGATGGCAGAGGTGAAGGAACCTTTTTCGTGGCCGAAAAGTTCGCTCTCTATGAGTTCCCCGGGTATGGCGGCGCAGTTCACCTCGATGAAGGGGCCGCCGCTGCGGTTGCTCTGGTTGTGCAGACTGTGCGCCACCAGTTCCTTTCCGGTACCATTGCTGCCCGTTATCAAAACCCTCGCGTCTGTGGGTGCCACCCTCGCCACAACCTCCCTGATGTGCTTGATAGCCTCCGACTCCCCTATCATTTCGTAACGGGAATCGACCTTCTTGCGGAGATTGCGGGCCTCCTTCACCAGAGTTGTCTTTTCGGTGGCATTCTTGAGGGTGATGAGAATGCGGTTTAGATCCAACGGTTTCTGGATAAAGTCATAGGCGCCCGTCTTGATGCAGCTCACGGCGGTGTCAATGTCTCCGTGGCCGGAAATCATAATTATGGGGGATTCGCAACCCTCGGTTGAAAGGCGCGAAAGAAGTTCCATCCCATCCATTCCGGGCATCTTTATGTCGCAGAAAATGGCATCGTACTGCTCTGCCACGGCCGCCGCATAACCCTTCTCTCCGTCCTCGGCAAGATTAACCGTATGACCCTCGTATTCGAGGATTTCCTTAAGGGTATTCCTGATGGCCCTTTCGTCGTCTATTACCAATAACTTCATCCTTTCCGCTTTTTTCTCGTTAAAATGCAAAGATATTCTTTTTTTTTCTAACTTTGGTTATCTGATTATGGACATTCCCAAGATAATCATCGCCATCGACGGCTATTCCTCCACCGGCAAAAGCACATTTGCCCAAAGGGTTGCGGAAGAGTTGGGTTACATTCACCTCGACTCCGGAGCCCTTTACCGCGCCGTGTCGCTTTACGGTCTGCGCAACGGAATGATTTCCGCTGAGAAAGGGATTGACGCGCCGGCCCTTGTGGCAGCCCTTCCGACACTGGACATAACCTTGAGGCCCAAGGTTTTCATAGGCGAGGAAGATGTATCCTCAGCCATCCGGAGCATGGAGGTTTCCTCGGTGGTGAGTCCCGTGTCGGCCATAGCCGAAGTCCGCGAATACGTCGATTCGCTGCTCCACCGCTACGGCGACCGGGGCGGCGTGGTGATGGACGGCAGGGACATCGGCTCCCAGGTGTTCCCCAACGCACAGCTCAAGATTTTTATGGAAGCCGATGCCGAGGTGCGCGCGATGCGCCGATACAGGGAAAACATTGCCAACGGGATAACCTCCTCTTTCGAAGATGTCCTGGCGAACCTCCTTGCGCGTGACGCCGCCGACTCCTCCCGCAAGGTTAGTCCCCTCAGGCGGGCCGAGGATGCCATTCTGCTGGACAACACCGATATGACTATGGACGACCAGATGGTATGGCTCAAGAAACTTCTTTCCGAGAAATATGGATTCGAATTTGAGACGGTGTGAGATAGAACCCGGTTCGGGATTCTGCAACGGAGTTGTGGGAGCGATAAAATGTGCCGAGCAGTATCTCGATTCGCACAGCAGGCTTTACTCCCTGGGGGCGATAGTCCATAACTCCGAAGAAATCAACCGGCTGGCGGGAAAAGGTCTTGAAATCATCAATTACGACACACTCCCAAC